>NZ_CANLZC010000031.1 GCF_947495455.1 uncultured Shewanella sp.
AGTCGGGGATTTTTTATTTTCCCCCTTTAAAAAGACAAATAGTTTTACCAGAGTAGCTGGATCGGTGAACACAAGGGATTTTGTATCCCCCGCACTCTTGTTATAAAGAGCGCGTGCCAGTTCAAGTCTGGCCTCGGGTACCATCTCATTAAAGCCCTAGCATAAGCTAGGGCTTTTTTGTTTTAACTCTATAAAAAGACTAATAATTTTCTTGAGTGGTGGCATAATTAGACACAAGGGATTTAACATCCCTCGTCTCTTGCTTTTAAGAGGGGCATGCCAGTGCTTTTAAGAGGGGCATGCCAGTTCAAGTCTGGCCTCGGGCACCATTATTTCTAATAAAGAGTATCAAACCCTAGCATAAGTCGGGGATTTTTTATTTTCCCCCTTTAAAAAGACAAATAGTTTTACCAGAGTAGCTGGATCGGTGAACACAAGGGGTTTAATACCCCTTGCACTCTTGTTTTAAAGTGTGCGTGCCAGTTCAAGTCTGGCCTCGGGTACCATTATTTTTAATAAAGAGTATCAAGCCCTAGCATAAGCCGGGGATTTTTTGTGTCTGTTAATTGTGTAATACCAAATTGAGTAAATAGTAGCTCACATTCGAGTGATCGGATCGGTAGGCATAAGGGATTTAACATGCCTCGCATTCTTCGTTTTCATTAGGCCCAATGGCTGTCAGATCGGCTTTAATAACACAGGCAAAGTTTTTTGTCTTGGGTACGCAGATTTAATGATGGAGTTAGTGTCCCTTATTTTTGTTCACTTCGACGTATTATTACTCTCTGAATACTGAGTCCTTAGTGTTGGGTTTTTAGTATTGAGTCCTTAGCATTGGGTATTGGTTCTTTAGCTTACGATAAATGTGAGTTATTGATTTATCGCTTGTTATGTTAAAATCCCTCTGTTTTAACAACAAGGAAAGTATATAAAAATGAAAACAGTCAGTTTGTCAGAAAAAGTTGATACCCATTCACCGGCTGGTGCAGAAGTGCGTTTTATGGTGGAAGGGGCTACTGGTGGAATGATCCATTGTACTTTGCCTCCATTTCAAGTTAATAAGGCGGTTATTCATGCGACAGTCAATGAATTTTGGTATGTATTGAGCGGTCATGGAGAGATATGGCGTGATAATGGGATTGACAGCTCTGTAACAAAACTGAGTGCTGGAATGTCAATTAATATTTTGCCTGATACTGTTTTTCAGTATCGCAGTGTTTCTGATGAAGCATTAACCTTTATTTGCATTACTATGCCGCCATGGCCTAGTGATACAGAAGCAAGTTTTGTGGATAAAGGAAAGTGGGTACCGACAGTCTAATTTTTGTTTAGCCTTCTATCATTATGTTACTCGCTGCTGATCTAATAGCATTACTTTTCCGTCATTGATATTGAAACTCATTTTAAAAAGACAAAGAGTTTTTCCCGAGTGATGGGATCGGTGAACACAAGGGGTTTAATACCCCTTGCACTCTTGTTTTAAAGTGTGCGTGCCCGTTCAAGTCTGGCCTCGAGTACCATTATTTCTAATAAAGAGTATCAAACCCTAGCATAAGTCGGGGATTTTTGTGTCTGTTAATTATGTAATACCATATTGAGTAAATAGTGGCTCACATTTGAGTGATGGACTCGGGTATAATCTTTATAGTAACACCTGTCTAGTAAAGAGTATCTAAACCATTAATTTGGCTCCAATCAATGATTATCAGTGGATTGACTTGGCCTCGACATAAAGTCGGGGCTTTTTTGTTTTTTTCGTTTGGGCTGGCTATTATCGCAATTTCTTGTCGTTAAGACGTCACTGATATTGAAACTCATTCTAAAAAGACAAAGAGTTTTGCTTGAGTGATGGAAGTGGTGAATATAAGAGATTTAACACTCCTCACGCTCTTTTTTTACAGAGCGCTTTGACTGCGAGGGGATTCAGGCTCTAATTCCTTGAGGGTATAAATGCTGGGATTCTTACCTTTATCAGCCTCATTTTATACTACTTTTAAGTAACACTAGAAATTCGTATTCATATTAAGTTCAAACGTCAATCAGGGAATGTTTTAACCATATAATTTTTAAGTTATTTGTGAGAGTACCATGATGACATTACTGCCTAATTCGAATATTTTGAAATATTATCCGCTTCACTTAGCACAAGAAAATATTTATTTTGAATCCATTATTCTAGAGCATCATGAAAGGTATAATATTGGTGCTTATCAGTTTATCAATGAGCCATTGGATATTACTGTTCTACGTTTGGCGTTAGGTCATCTTATTGAAAATATCGATAGCCTACGTTTACAGTTATGCGTCGATAGTGAGGGAGTGCCGCGTCAGCAAATACGATTAGCCAAGAATGTTAGTCAAGACGTCGAATTTATCGACTTTTCAAATGAGAATGAAATAATCGCTCATGATCTTGCTATGGACTGGATGAATGCACAATACAAACGAGCGTTTGATCTTGACAGTGGAAAGCACTTTCAACTTGCTTTGTTAAGACTTTCATCCAAACGGTATTATTTATATTCGCGTTTTCATCATTTATTTAATGATGGCATAGGTGTCTCTATCTTTGGCGAGTATCTTCATCGAACCTATCATGATTTACTGAATCAAAATAGCCTAGACTGGCTGAAAGAGATCCCCCCTTATCGAACGCAAGTCGAGCAATCGGCCATATATCTCGCCTCAAAAAGATATCAGCGTGATAAAGATTATTGGTTGAATTTTATCAATGAACATGCTGCATTAAAGCTGAATAGAAAAGATAAAAAAAGTGATGAAAAGACGGTTTCTGTGGTTTTTCCTAAAGCAATCGGCCATTCATTAAGACATTTTTGTCAGAGTCATCACATGAGTTTGCTTTCTGTGCTCATGGCAACTTCCGCCTTATATTTCTCTGAGGTGTTAAACGTCAATGAGGTGGTTATTGCGACGCCTGTACATGGCCGTAGAGGTAAAGCAGGGGTTAACGTTGTCGGTATGCATTCAAATGTGATTTTTATTGCTTTGCCAATCAATCATCATCTTTCTTTTTTTCAATTTTGTCTTGAGGTTGAAAAGGCTTTTAAAAAAGGGGCGAAGCATGCACAGTTTCCCTTCAGCCATTTATCTCGCTTAAAAAAGGAGAGCTTTCATTCATTAAGCGATATACATGTGATTTATGATCCTCATCCGAAAGTTGAAAATGTATTTGAATCCCATTATTTAAGTGGTGATGAAAGTACAACGCCGATAACCATAAGGTTAATTGATTTTTTTGGGGATGCTCAATTAACCCTGAGGATCAATTATCTCACGTCATATTATAGTGAAACTGAGATCCATAGATTAGCTCAGACTTTTATCACCTTAATGCAGGGGTTCACAGAGGATTCTTCTCAGTTGCTTGACAATGTAGAACTCGTGTCTAAAGAGGAAAAACACACCTTATTGTATGAGTGGAATCAAACAGAGCAGCCCTATCCTAAAGATAAAACGCTGCAACAATTGTTTGAAGCGCAAGTGGAGAAAACACCTCAACATATCGCCCTCGTGTTTAATAATCAGTTTGAAGATAAGCAACTCACCTATAATGAGTTAAATAAACGAGCCAACCAACTAGCCCATCATATACGCGGTCAGTATCAAGCAAAATATCAAATGTCATTGCAGCCAGATACCTTAATTGCACTGTATTTTGATCGCAGCCTAGAAATGGTCATCAGCATTTTAGCTGTGTTGAAAGCGGGTGGCGCCTATGTGCCCATAGCGCCGGAATACCCAAAGGCTCGCACGGTATTTATACTTAAAGACACTAACGCGCCTTTTATGATAACCCAGTCGCACTATGTTAACCGATTAAGTCGCTGGGTCAATGAAGCAAGGCTTAACACCTGTTTGATACAGGCCGATGATGAGAGATTAGCATTACAAGCCATAAACAATTTAACCTTGGTGAACCAAGCGACAGATTTAGCCTATGTGATTTACACTTCGGGCACGACAGGTCAACCCAAAGGCGTGATGATTGAACATAGTGTTAGTGCGATACGAAACATCGCGATGTCCGTGATAAGCGGGACACAGGGAAATGTGTATTTATTTAAAACCAATTATACCTTTGATGCATCTGTTGCTGAGATTTTTAGTCATTTGTTTGGTGGTGCAAAATTAGTCATTACGCGTGATTGTTTCGATTTAGATGAAATCACGAGCTTAGTGGATAAATATGATATTAATGCCTGTCACCTTGTGCCTTCGCAGTTGCCTTTACTTCTAGAAAATAACGTTTTTGATATAGAAAACATAAAGCAACTTTATTTTAGTGGAGAAGCACTGACACAGAAGTTGTTGGGTTTACTGGATGTTAATTTGAACCGAGTGATTAATTATTACGGTCCGACAGAGGCTGGGGAGGCAACCTATTGTGAAGTGACAGAAAACATCAAAAGCAATAATCATTCTGTGATAGGCAAGCCCTTAGCTGAAGTCTCTGCATTTGTATTATCATCCCATCAGGTATTGCTGCCCATAGGGGCACTTGGTGAGCTTTATATCGGCGGCGCAGGTCTTGCTCGAGGTTATTTAAATCGGCCTGAATTAACGGTTGAGCGTTTTATTACTCATCCTTTTGCGACGGATGAGGACATTGAAAAGGGAGATAACCGTTTATACAGAACTGGTGATTTAGTGCGTTACCTACCTGATGGCAATCTGGAGTATTTCGGCCGCTTAGATAGTCAGGTAAAAGTTCGCGGTTACCGTATTGAATTAGGTGAGATAGAAAGTGCGCTGTGTCAGCTTGAAGGTATTAAACAAGCGATTGTGATAGATAAAGTAAGCGATAATGGCAAGTATCTAGCGGCTTATTACGTTCCCGTTCACGGTACCGATAATAGAGAAGCAGCACTTGATGATGACACTTTGCGGGTTCAGTTATTAAAGGCACTGCCGGATTACATGGTGCCAATGAGCTTTACGCTAATCGATGCTGTGCCGTTAACTTTAAATGGTAAGTTGAACCGTGAGGCGCTACCTGAGCCGAAGTTTATCAGAGCGGATGAATATGTGGCACCGCGTACTGAGTTGGAATCTCAGTTGTGTGACATTTGGCAAGCGGTGCTGTTTCCAGAAAAGCAAGGTCTTGAACGGATAGGCGTTCACGATAACTTCTTTCACATAGGTGGTGATTCCATCATTGCGATTCGGTTAAATGCTAAAGCGAGGCACCTGGCCAATATCGACATCCCTTTGGCACAGCTGTTTGCCTATCCAACCATTGCCCAGCTGGCAAGGGTATTGAATGAAGTCAGTGCCATAGACATTCCTTCTCGGACTGAGTGCGATAGACAATGTCTCTCTTTTGCTCAGGAACGCTTATGGTTTATTGAGCGTTTTGAGAGGGGCAGTGATGCTTATAATATGCCGTATTTTGTTAAACTTAAAGCGGAGGCGGATGAAGAAAGGTTATTGCGAAGTATCAATGTCATAGCTAAGCGCCACCCCATATTAATCAGCACTTACCATGAAACGATTCAGGGAGAAGGTTACACACAGGTATTAGCGCAAATGTTGGAACAAGGGTTTGAATATGATTCTCATCAGTTATCTGCTCAAGATGAAGCCGCAGAGGGCCGACAAAATGCACTTGACGTCTTAGTGAGTCAGCATATCCACCAACCCTTTAATTTAGTCAATGAGCCGCCACTGCGCTTACATCGATATGATGTGAGTACAGCGGGTGGAGGGTGTGAACGTTATTTGTTGTTCGTTTTGCACCATATTGCCTTTGATGGCTGGTCAATAGGGGTATTTGCTAAAGAGCTCTTTGAAAGCTATGCCGCGTTGGCTGAAGGCAAGCAATCAAATTTACCCAACTTATCGATAAGCTACAGTGATTATGCCCATTGGCAACGGGATTATTTGCAAGGCGAGGTATTAGCAGTAGAGCTTAACTACTGGCGTGAGAGGCTAGCTGGATATGAGACTCTGCAGTTGCCGACAGATTTTCCAAGGCCAAAGCAGATGGATTACCGTGGTGGGCAATTAACCCAAGGGCTCACGTCAGACTTATCAGGCCAGTTACGCGCATTGGCTCAGCAGCATGACACTACCCTTTATACTGTGATGCTCAGTGGTTTTTATGTGCTGTTAAGTCAGCTGAGTAATCAAAATGATCTTATCATTGGTACACCGTCGGATAATCGGCATCATCCTCAGACCCAGAATTTAATCGGCTTTTTTGTGAATAGCTTAGCGCTACGGGTGCAGCTTGAGCCAGAATTAAATATACAAGGCTTGATAAAGCGTGTGCATGAGTGCGTACAAGAGGCCAAGGTACATCAAGAATTGCCGTTTGGAAAGTTAGTGAGCGAGCTCAATATTGAGCGAGAATTATCAAGGCATTCACTATTTCAGGTGATGTTTAGTGTACAGAGGTTTGGCAGCGATGAGGCAGCGGTACAGGCCGCAGAGGCTTTATTTGAGCCCGTTGATACGGAGAATGTATTATTCACGCCAGCGAAATTTGATCTGAGTGTGTTTATTGATGACAGTGGCGAGTTATTAAAAATAACATGGGACTATGCCACAAGCTTGTTCAGTGAGCAGAGTATTCAGCGCTTCAGTGATATGTTTCAGCGAGCGTTAAGGGGGTTACTAATACCTTCGCAAACTGTGGGGGGGATGTGTTTACTATCAAAAAAAGAAAAGCACAGATTATTGCATGAGTGGAATCAAACAGAGCAGCCCTATCCTAAAGACAAAATGCTGCAACAATTGTTTGAAGAACAAGTGGAGCGCACGCCGAACAATATTGCACTGGTGTTTAATAATCAGTTTGAAGATGAGCAACTTACCTATAATGAGTTGAATAAGCGAGCAAATCAATTAGCCCATTATCTGCGCAGTCAATATCAAGCCAAATTCCAACAGCCGCTACAACCAGATACCTTAATCGCCCTATATTTAGATCGTAATTTAGAGATGATCATCAGTATTTTGGCAGTGTTAAAGGCGGGTGGAGCTTATGTGCCCATTGCCCCCGAATATCCCCAAATGCGAACGATATTCATGCTTGAAGACACGACGGCGGCTTTTGTTATTACGCAAGGGTATTATCGAACTCAGTTGGGTGACTGGATTGCTGACACTGAGCTAAGAACAGATGTGCTTGAGGTTGATGATGTGCTTTTAGCTTCTCAACTCGATACTAATCCAATGGTCATCAATCAGGCTTCAGACTTAGCTTATGTGATTTACACCTCAGGCACGACGGATCTGCCTAAAGGAGTGATGGTTGAGCATAAAAGTGTGGTTAATTTAGTCCATTTTATTGCGGATACTCATAAAATAATACGAGAAACTCGGGCTTTATTTTTTTCTAATTATATTTTTGATGCTTCTGTTTATGAGATATTTCCTTGTTTTTACGCAGGCGCCACCATGACGATAGTACCAAAGGAAATGCAAGGGGATACGGATAAATTACTGGCGTTGATTAACAATAATAGCATTACTAAAGCGTTTATTCCTACATCCATTGTTAACTTGATCGCTGAAGGTTTAGCTCACTCAAGTTTAGCAGTTCTTCACACAGGGGGAGAGGTGTTGGATCCTTTGCCCTGTTTACCGGCAGCATTAGTCTTTAATCAATATGGCCCTACAGAAGCTACAGTATGTGCGAGTCAAAAAGTGATTAGTGATCCTCAATGTGTAGGTATTGGGCATGCTATTGCGAATACTTTTCTTGTTATTTTGAATAAACAAAAAGCGTTAACTGCGATTGGATCACAAGGAGAGCTTCATATCGGTGGTGCAGGTCTTGCTAGAGGATATTTAAATCGCCCCGAGTTAACGGCTGAGTGCTTTATTAATAACCCCTTTGCTAGTCAAGAAGATATTGCTAATGGTTATACTCGCTTGTATAAAACAGGTGATTTAGTCAGGTACTTGTCAGATGGTGAGCTGGAGTATTTAGGTCGCTTAGACCGTCAGGTTAAAATTCGTGGATTTAAGATTGAGCTGGGAGAAATCGAAAGCGCATTGTGTCAGCTTGAGGGCATTAAACAAGCGGTTGTGATCGATAAAGAGAGCGCCAAAGCAATGGATAAGGGCAAATATCTTGCGGCCTATTACGTTCCAGCTCACGGTACTGATAATAGAGAAACTGTACTCGATAATGACACTTTGAGGACTCAGTTGTTAAAGATGCTGCCTGATTATATGGTGCCAATGAGCTTTACGCCAATCGATGCCGTGCCTTTAACGCTAAATGGTAAGTTAGATCGGCACGCTTTACCTGAGCCTGATTTGATTGATAAAAATGCCTATGTGGCGCCGCGCACTGAATTAGAAGCTCAGTTGTGTGACATTTGGCAAGCAGTGCTGTTTCCTGAAAAGCAAGGTCTTGAACGGATAGGTGTTCACGATAATTTTTTTCACATCGGTGGTGATTCCATCATTGCGATTCGGTTAAATGCTAAAGCGAGGTATCTCGCCAATATCGACATCCCTTTGGCACAGCTGTTTGCCTATCCAACCATTGCCCAGTTGGCAATGGTATTGAATGAAGTCAATGCCATAGTCATTCCTTCTCTGACTGAGTGCGATAGGCAATGTCTTTCTTTTGCTCAGGAGCGCTTATGGTTTATTGAGCGTTTTGAGAGGGGAAGCGATGTTTATCATATGCCTTATTTTGTCAAGCTTAAAGCGGATGTGGATGAAGGAAGGTTACTGCAAAGTATCAATGTCATAGCTAAGCGTCATCCTATATTAATAAGCACTTATCATGAAACAGTTGAAGGGGAAGGCTATACACAGGTATTAGCACAAATGTTGGAGCAAGGCCTGGAATATGATTATCATTCGTTATCGGTTCAAGGTGAAGCCGTAGAGGGGAGTAATAATGAGCTTGAAACCTTAGTTGAACAACATATTCGTCACCCCTTTGATTTAACTAATGAGCCATCAATTAAGCTTTACCGATATGATGTGAGTACAGCGGATGGAGGATGTGAACGTTATCTGTTGATCCTTCTGCACCATATTGCCTTTGATGGCTGGTCAATAGGGGTATTTGCTAAGGAGCTCATTGAAAGCTATGCCGCGCTGTTAGAGGGTAGAAAGCCTGATTTACCCAACTTATCGATAAGCTACAGTGATTATGCACATTGGCAGCGTGAGTATTTACAAGGTGAGCGATTAGCAGTAGAGCTGAACTACTGGCGTGAGAGGCTAGTTGAATGTGAGACTCTGCAGTTGCCGATGGATTTTCCAAGGCCGAGCCAGTTTGATTACCGTGGCGAGCAATTAACACAAAGGCTCACGCCAGCGTTATCAGGACAGCTACGAGCGTTGGCAAAACAGTATAACACTACCCTTTATACTGTGATGCTTAGTGGGTTTTATGTGCTGTTAAATCAGCTGAGTCATCAAAGTGACATTATTGTTGGAATGCATTCCGATAATCGTCATCATCCTCAGACACAAGACTTAATTGGTTTCTTTGTGAATACATTACCTTTAAGGGTGGAAGTTGACTTGTCGATGACAATTCATGAATTTATCTTAAAGGTCAATCAGTGCATTAGAATGGCTAAAGTGCATCAGGAACCCTTGTTTGACAAACTCATGACTGCGCTGAATATTGAGCGTGATATGTCACGACATCCCTTGTTTCAAGTGGTGTTTAGTGTACAGCAATTTGGTTCAGAAGAGGAGGTAAAGCAGTCGATAAATCAGTTAGTTGAGCCTGTAGTAAAAAGTGATAATGTCATTTTTTCGCCTGTTCAATATGATTTGAGGGTTATTGCCAATGACAGTGAGGAGTCTGTGTCAATTGAATGGGGCTATGCCACAAGCTTATTTCGAGAGCAGAGCATCCAGCGGTTTAGTGACATGTACCAGCGAGCGTTAATGGCGTTGTTGGTGCCATCGAAAATAGTTGGGGAGGTGTGTTTATTGTCGAAAGAAGAAAAACACATGCTATTACATGAATGGAATCAAACGCAGTTGCCAGCTTTTAATAATAAGAAGGTGAAAGATAAGAGGTTACAACAACTGTTTGAAGAACAGGTTGAAAGAACGCCGGATAATATAGCCCTTGTTTTTGAAGGCATTGAGCTGACTTATTATGAATTAAACCAAAGAGCAAATCAGCTGGCGCATTATCTACGCGGTCAGTATCAAGAAAAGTATCACATCCCCCTTAAGCCTGACACTCTCATTGCGTTATATTTAGACCGCTCATTTGAGATGGTCATCAGTATGTTAGCGGTATTGAAGGCGGGTGGCGCCTATGTGCCCATAGCACCAGAGTATCCCAAGGCTCGCACTGTGTTTATGCTTAATGATACAAATGCTCCTTTTGTGATAACCCAAGTACATTACCAAACTAAATTAAGTGAGTGGATCAGTGAAGCACAACTTAGCACTAGTTTGATACAGGCCGATGATGAGGGATTGGCGTCACAAGCCTTAGACAATTTAACCTTGATGAGCCAGGCAAGTGATTTAGCCTATGTCATTTACACCTCGGGTACCACTGGTCAGCCTAAAGGGGTGATGGTGGAACATCAATGTATTGTGAATCTTACTTTGCATAATTCAGTTTATTATAATATTTCAGACTTTGAGTCTGTTCTATTATTGAGCCAATATGTTTTTGATACATCAATTGAACAAATTGCACTTGCTCTGTATTCCGGTTCTCGATTAGTTTTACTCAACGCTTCTTCAGCTCATCTTTTAGATGATATACCAAAGTTAATTGAACAATTTCATATTACTCATATGGATGCTTCGGCTAGTTTATTACAAGGATTAACGTTAGATACAAACAATTCACTTAAACGTATCATTTCCGGAGGAGAAGTCACACCCTATGATTTGGCTAAAAAATTTGAGAGTAAATTAATAAATGAATATGGACCAACAGAAATCACAGTTGCAAGCCATCAGTTTAAATGCATTGATTTAACATATTATGAAATTAACACGACGCCAATTGGGCGGAATATCGCTAACATCTGTAGCTATATTCTCGATGAATGTAAGCAGCTTGTTCCTATTGGCACACTGGGTGAGCTTTATATTGGTGGGGCCGGATTAGCTAGGGGGTATTTAAACCGACCTGAGTTAACGGCTGAGCATTTTATCGATAACCCTTTTGCGACCGATGAGGATATAAAGAAAGGTTATACTCGCTTGTATAAAACAGGCGATGCTGTGCGTCATTTACATGATGGTAATTTGGAATATTTAGGCCGCTTGGACAGCCAAGTGAAAATTCGCGGCTACCGTATTGAATTAGGCGAGATAGAAAGTGCGCTGTGTCAGCTTGAGGGCATTAAGCAAGCGGTTGTGATAGATCAAGAGAGCGATAGAGGGAGTGAAAACGATAAGGGTAAATATCTAGCGGCTTATTATGTTCCAGCTCACGGTACCGATAATATAAAAATAGCACTCGATGATGACACTTTAAGGGATCAGTTGTTAAAGATCCTGCCAAATTACATGGTGCCGATGAGTTTTACTCAAATTGACCGTATTCCATTGACTTTAAATGGTAAGCTAGATCGCAAAGCATTACCCGAGCCAGAGTTTATTAGCAGTGAGACTTATGTGGCACCGCGCAATGAGCTTGAAGCTCAGCTGTGTGAGATTTGGCGGCAAGTGCTGTTTCCTGAAAAGCAAGGCCTTGAGCGAGTGGGGATCCATGATAATTTCTTTCGTATTGGTGGTGATTCCATCAGTGCCATACGCTTGAGCGCACAGGCCAGAGCTGTGACTAATATGGATATCCCTTTGGCGTTATTATTTCGCGCCCCTACCATAGCGCAGTTATCCCCATTATTAAATCAGGCCAATAGTGTCATCATTCCTCACTTGCCAGACAGTCAGGAGTCCAGTCTCTCTTTTGCTCAGGAGCGTTTATGGTTTATTGAGCGTTTTGAGAGGGGCAGTGATCTTTACCATATGCCCTATTTTGTCAGGCTTAAAACGCATGTGGATGAGGGGATGTTACTGCGCAGCATTAATCTGATAGCCAAACGTCATACTGTGCTGTTCAGTACCTATCATGAAACGATTGAGGGAGAAGGCTATACACAGGTATTAGCGCAAATGTTGGAACAAGGCCTTGAATATGATTATCATCAATTATTTGACCCAATAGAGGTCGCAGAGAGAGAGGTTGCAGAGAGTGAGCAAAGTGAGCTTCAAGCTTTGGTGGCTCGGCACATTCACTGTCCCTTTGATTTGTCCTGTGAGCCCCCTGTAAAACTCTACCGTTATGATGTCACTTCAAGTGAAGATAAAGTCGAACGATATCTGTTGATCATGCTCCATCATATAGCGTTTGATGGCTGGTCAATAGGGGTCTTTTTTAAGGAGCTCATTGAAAGCTATGCCGCGTTGGCTGAAGGCAGGCAGCCAAATTTACCAAACTTATCGATAACCTACAGTGATTATGCCCGCTGGCAGAGAGAGTATTTACAAGGCGAGGTATTAGCGGATGAGCTTAATTATTGGCGTGAGCAGTTAGCGGAATATGAGACTTTGCAATTACCGACGGATTTTTCAAGGCCTGAGCAGTTGGATTATCGTGGTGGGCAATTAACCCAAAGACTTACGTCAGATTTATCAGGCCAGTTACGAGCGTTGGCAAAGAACAACAACACTACCCTTTTTACTGTGATGCTCAGTGGGTTTTATGTGTTGTTAAGTCAACTGAGTAATCAAAGGGATATTATCATCGGGACACCTTCAGATAACCGACATCATTCTCAGACTCATGACTTAATTGGCTTTTTTGTGAACACCTTAGCAGTAAGGGTGCAAGTTGAGCCAGACTTGAGTGTGCAAGCGCTTATTGAGCGAGTGAGAAGTTGTGTTCAGGATGCGAAAGTTCACCAAGAATTGCCGTTTGAAAAGCTGGTGAGTGAGATAGATGTTGAGAGAGATTTGTCTCGCCATCCAGTTTTTCAAGTCATGTTTAGTGTGCAGCGCTTTGGTGCAGAGGAGATGGCGGTACAGGCCGCAAATGCTTTATTTGAGCCCGTACAGAAAGAAAACGCATCATTTACTCCTGCGAAATTTGATTTAAGTGTATTTGTTGATGACAGTGGTGAGTCATTACCAATGACATGGGAATATGCCATAAGTTTGTTTACTGAGGCGAGCATCCAGCGGTTTAGTGGTATGTACCAGCGAGCGTTAATGGGGTTACTGGCACCTTCGCAAACCGTGGGGGATATGTGTATATTATCCAAAGAAGAAAAGCACATGCTATTGTATGGCTGGAATCAAACGCAGGCACCTTTCCCTAGAAATAAGACGCTGCAGCAGTGCTTTGAAGAGCAAGTGGCGCGTACGCCGCATAATATTGCGTTGGTTTATGGTGATGAAGAATTAACTTACCTTGAACTTAATCAAAAAGCTAATCAGCTAGCTCATTATTTGCGCGGTCAGTATCAAGAAAAGTATCACACCCCCCTTAAGCCTGACACTCTCATTGCTTTATATTTAGACCGCTCATTTGAGATGGTCATCAGTATTCTGGCAGTGCTGAAAGCGGGGGCAGCCTATGTGCCCATAGCGCCAGAATATCCGCAAAAGCGCACCGTGTTTATGCTTAAAGACATCAACGCGCCTTTTGTGATAACCCAGTTGCACTATCAGGCTCACTTAAGTGAATGGTTAAATAACGATGCCGCCGAGTGTGAACAGCTAGTCGTGAATGATGAAATCGTATTGTCAAAAGTAACAGATAATTTACCCCTTATAAGTCAGGCAAGCGATTTAGCTTATGTGATTTACACCTCTGGCACCACAGGTCAACCTAAAGGGGTGATGCAGCCTCATTATAATATCGTACGCTTATTTAGCATTGCTCAGGAGAATTATCATTTTAATCAGAATGACGTTTGGTTAGCTTATCATGCTTATATTTTTGATTTTAGTGTTTGGGAGTTATGGGGGTCATTACTTTACGGAGGAAAGTTGGTTATTCCTAAAAGAGAGGTGACAATAGATTTCAAACAATTAGTTCAACTTTGCCAACAGAGAAAGATCACAGTGCTTAATCAAACACCGAGTGCCTTTAATGCCTTTAGTGATGAAGTTCTCTTGAGTCATGTGCAGCTACCCTTTTTACGTTATGTGATTTTTGGTGGAGATAAGCTCACCTTTAAAAAACTTACACCTTGGCTGAATATATTTGGTGTTGAAAGTCCCAGGTTAATCAATATGTACGGTATTACGGAAACGACTGTTCATGTGACTTATAAAAAGGTTATCCATGAAGATTTAAATAAAATTAATTCCATTTATTCCTCTATTGGTCGTTCGTTGAGCGACATGAAAACTTATATATTGGGGTCTGCATTGCAATTATTGCCAATCGAAGTTGTTGGTGAGCTTTATATCGGCGGCGCGGGATTAGCTAGGGGGTATTTAAACTGCCCTGAGTTGACCGCCGAGCATTTTATTGATAATCCCTTTGCTAGTGATGAGGACAAAAAGAAGGGGGACACTCGCTTGTATAAGACAGGCGATGCCCTGCGTTACTTACCCGATGGTAATTTGGAATACTTAGGTCGCTTAGACCGTCAGGTGAAAATTCGTGGGTTTAGAATTGAACTGGGAGAAATCGAAGCAGCCTTATGTCAGCTTGAGGGTATTAAACAAGCAGTTGTAATAGTTCAAGAAAGTGATAAAGAAAAGGGTGATGGAAAATACCTAGCAGCTTATTATGTCCCTGTTGATACAGTTGACAATATCAATGCCGGACTCAATCGTGCCAATTTGTATGCTGAATTATCTCAATTTCTGCCTAATTACATGGTGCCGTTTAGCTACACTGAAATTGATCATATTCCCTTAACTTTAAGTGGTAAATTAAACACAAAAGCATTATTTGAAATTAAAAATGAAGTCATAACTGAGCTACCAAAGACTGAGCTGGAAAGAAAAATATCTAGAATTTTTTGTGATATATTGAATGTTGAAAATATAGGAGTTCATGATAACTTTTTTGCTTGTGGCGGTAATTCATTTTTAGTGACAAAATTAATAAATAGGTTTAAATTAGAGTTAAATAAGGATGTTACGCTTGATGAGTTTTTTTCTTGTCCCACGATAGCAGGAGTCAATGATATAGAATATTTACAGATTTCTAGTAGAAAAGCAAAAGTTATTACTTTAGGGAAAAAAGAAGAGGAGAGGTGTATCTTTTATTTTCCATTCATTGGTGGTGTATTCCCATCAACAGTTAGATACGGGGTTGTAGAGTTATCTGATAAATTTGATAAGTTAGCTTTTAATTGTGTTTTGGCACCTGCTGTTGCCCCTTACCTAGTTGATTATTCTGATTTAGATGAAATATTTAACATTGAGAAATTTGCAAGTGAAGTGAAGATTGAAAGTGTTTTGTCAACATGTGTTAATGAGATAAAAAATAATTGCTATAATGATGAGTATAATCTTGTTTCTTTTTGTAGCGGATGTATGTTGAATATAATGGTCGCTAATAGTTTAATTAAAGAAAAAAAGAAAGTTAATAAGGTTATTTTAATAAATCCTATGAATATTTTTTATTTTTCTTATGAGAAAAGTGAGGTTTCCTCTAATCTATATGAGTATTTCTTACGTTTTTTATGTAAGCAATTTAAAATAGATTTTGATGTTTCTATAGTTGAGGATGAGTTGTTTTTTAAAATACATAAATTAAATGTTGATGAAATTTTTAGTTACCTTTTTTCAATTAAAAAAAATCATGATTACTATCATGGTTATCATGATGATATTTATGACTTTAAAAAGTATCTTACTTTAAAATATATCGATAGTAGAGTTATAGATTTTTTGGCTTATAATTATGTTGATACGCTTGAATATCATGGTGATGTTGTGTTACTTTTTAGTCAGGATGATTATAATAAAATAAAGGCCCATGGTATGGATGATATTTTATCGATACTTAAAGGTAAAGTAAAAATTGATATTTATGAAGGTGATATTACTACAATTTTTAATCCAGGCAATGTTGCTTCCTTAGTTAACAAAATAGAGTTTGAAGTTTTAAGTTAGGTGATAATATGGGAATTAAAAGCCGTTATTCAAATATTTATTTTTGGTTTTCTTTAAGTGTGTTAAGTAATGTTTTAAATATTGGATTGATTATTCTTATTACTAAAGCTATAACCTTGGTTGAATATTATGGAGTGTTTTTGTTTTTATGTTTGTTTTCATTTTTTTTATTATTATATTTCACTACTAATTATTTTTCATCAGAAAAGGTAAATGAGTATTTCAGCGGTTTAGCCGCTTTATTACGTATTGAATTACAACGTTCAGTAACAAATATGAAATATGAAGAGATGTTTTCAGGTGATAGTGGTAGTGCCAAGGTATTGTTAACTAGGGATGTCGGTAATGTTGAGTCTGCCTTGAAAGATTTTCTTGAGATTGCTAATTCTATTTTTATATCATTTTCATTGATAATTTATATGTCACTCTTTTATACAGAGCAGGTAATAGTTTTGATAATTGGTATTAGTATTATATTGCCAATAATATTTGTTATTATCAATAACTCAAAAGTGAGACATAATGAAACTAGAGAAGCATTTAAAAAAGTGAGTGAAGATATTGATGATTCTATAAATGGTTTCAGAGAGTTAAAGCAGGATGTGAAAAAAAAGAAGTTGTTTTTGGATTGCGTATCTAATTCAAATATATATCATTTACATCGTAAGCAGCAATTTTCTTGGTTGTACGAAAATAAATTATCCAACATTTTTAATGTGTCAGTCTATATATTGATAGTGGTAGTGATGATTGATTTTGAAAAAGGACATAATAATGATTGGGTTTTTATTATGTTAATGTTTATGGTTATATCCCCTATTTCTATTGTTATTGTTAAACTTCCTAGAATAATTGAGGCTAGAATGTCTTATTTAAATATAAAGGAGTTTATTGATAATCATGAAAGTGATGATAATATTGATAGTAATGTTGAAAGTCACATTATATTAGACAAAGGTGTTGATAAGTTAACTTTTAAAGATATATGTTATCAGTATAGTGATAACAGAGGCTTTTGTTTTGGCCCTTTATCTATAACCTTAAATAAGGGAACCATTAACTTTATTACTGGTGGTAATGGAGAGGGGAAATCTACATTAATAAATTTGATGTCTTTGTTGTTAAAGCCAACATCTGGAGTAGTTGCTCTTAATGATGTTGAAATAAAATATGATGATTTTTGTTTATTACAGCAGAATGTTAGTGTTGTTTTCCAAAACCCATATATTTTTGATAGTTTTTTCTATTTAGATATGAATAGCGTTGGTAATGACTTTAACAACCTCATTGATATATTTGGGTTAAAAGGTAAAGTATATATAAAGAATGGAGAGGTACATGGCGTAAATACTTTGTCTTTCGGTGAAAGAAAACGATTATCTCTTATTTGCGCTTTATTAGAGGATAATGATGTTTATATTTTAGATGAGTGGGCTGCAGATCAAGATCCTTATTTTAGGTGTGTATTTTATACTGAAATATTACCAAGTTTAAAAAATGAAGGTAAAATTTTAATTGTTGTAAGTCATGATGATGATTACTTCTACTTGGCAGATTATATTTATAAAATTCGACAGGGAAAAATAATCAGTGGTGATACCTAGGTGGGGGGGCAGTGTAAGTGTCATTGGGGCTCTTTCAGTGCGAGAGCGTACTAGCCTTAAAATTGAATAATTGAGTTTCAGCTCACCACACTGCTGTATTTCAGCCTAACCATCTTGGCCACTGGTCATGGCTGAAAATACAAGGAATAACACATCGACTAAATTATGGCGCTGGTTCACATGAGAACGAGGATCGTCAAGAAGTGACAAATGATGGAATAAGAACAAAATGATAAAAAGTGAGTTAATTTGATGATCTGGTTATCATCATCGCAAAAAGTTCACTTCTTTTTAAGAGTGTGATCCCGCCCTGTTGGAAGGTACCCATAGCGAATGAGATCGAATTTCGTTAACAGTTCTTGCAGCATTTTATTATCATCAAGATATATATCTTGAATTTTTTTAGTCAGAAGATCATCTAATATAAATTCAGTGCTTCTAGCAAAACCCAAATGTCTAAGAAAGAGATCGAGGTTGAGGAATACTGACCCTATTCCATATTTAAGGGCATAACCTAACGCTGCGACATATTGCTTTCGAGCTCTAGCTATTCTGTAAGCATAGGGCACGCATGCATGCCAAGCATGGCCCATCCTTCCAAATACTGTTGTTTTTCTTTTTATAAATATTTTTTGGGAGCCGATGCGTTTACTATTTACATTTACTGCTTTTGTATCGAGTGCTTTTACATTGATTTGATTTGGATCTAATTGGAATGTATGACATATGTATTCTGCAATGTCATGATCAATAGATAATAACTCGTAAGGTGTTAACTTTATGGTCCAATCATCATTGACCATCAACTTGTACAATGTATAGCATTCAAAATAAAACATGCCGCCAAATAAACTTCGATTAGGTGACATTAAATAGCTATCTACATATGTGCTTAACGTTCCACCTGTCGTAGCAGTATAGGCGAAAGCAGACGCTGCAAGTTCGGCTTGGTTACGTATTGTTAATGATAATACCTTGTTGACAAAAAAACTGTTACCCAGTTTTTCTTCTAAAAGATTACCTAAAGCAAAAATGAGTAGCGTGTTTAATTCACCAAGGAAGTTATCGTAATCACTAATACATTCGTCTGATAACATGAGTATTTCGGCATTAGGTTTCTCCATGATCATTTGCCTTAAGCCTTCAGCATATTGTGCTAATAATTTGAATGAGTTGACACTTGGATTTGGATAGCCTCCTGTTACTTCATGGCGATATGGAGCAAAAAGTTTATAGTGTAACTCTTTAATGGGAGCGGAAAACCAATTACTTTTTTCTGTTGCTGGATAAAACTTGCCCACAAAAATAACATTTTCAAGTTGTTGGCCTATTTTTTGTAGGAAAGTGGTTGCCGTTTTCCCTCTTCCTACATGAAACACTAATTTAATTTTTCTCACTTTACCTCCACTATTTGTCTTGAACACTTAGTGAACTCGTTTCGCCTCCTTAAGCGACATTTTCTGACTCTACTTTTAACTCAGGTTCCTTATCAGGGTTTAACATCATAGGGACAATAGGAGCACAATTTCTAGCTTCCCCGGCTCATCACGCTTCTCATGACGCGTTTGAGGTGACACAAAATAGAACTTACTGTGCTTTTAGTTTATGATTGAAGGAGCAACAGGAAGAATGTTCCATTGTACGTTACCTCTATTTCAAAGTTAATAAGGCTGTTATTCATGCGATAGTGATTGAGTATGTATTGTAGAGAAGCTTTTTCGCTTAAAATTGTAGTTTAATTTACCAGCATTATTATTCAATAAAGTCTAAAATTTTATAAAAATAGTTAGGAATAAATTAATTATGCATAAAATAGCAAATTTATACTCTCTATTATTATTTTTTTCTTTTACAAGCTTGTGAAAAAAACAAGGGGGATGATATATTAAAATATGAGTTACCCTCGGATATCTCCGAACACAACCCCTGTGATTGCTTAGAGACTAACTGATCTGAATTTGTTGGATAATCTTTTGGGTATATTTTTTATCAGCTCTGATATTGAATGTGGAATAAAGGCTAACTATTCATGTTTTGTATGACTTTATCAGGAAAGCCAAAGTATTGCTGATTACCATCAGCATCGAGTAATAAACAATTGCTTGATGCTGCGATAAAATTTTGGCTATTAGTGGTATAAATGACAGTGGCTTGAGCGAGTTTTCCAGTTAAGAGTTTATTAATGTAGCTTGTATGGGCTTGTTCAACACCACAGAAAGGTTCATCTATGATGATGACTTGCGCATCACAGGCACCTAATCCAAGTGCCAGTCTAATGCCTTGACGATGACTACTGGATAATTGTTGTATAAAGGCGTTATCCAATAGGGTGTCGAGCCCTTTTGGAAGACAAGTATTAAGATCTAAAATTTCAATGATTTCACACATTTGTTTTTCTGTTATTAGACCATTATGCAGGATGAAATTGGATGCTAAGCTGCCTTCAAAAAGCCTTAATTCAAATGGAATATAATTAATCGCCTTTCGGTATCGATAATTGTTAAATTGCTTAATATTGTAACCGTCCATATAAACAACACCTTGATATTTATCTTCTAAGCCTGTGAGGATAGACAGTAAGGTGGTTTTGCCCGAGCCTGAAGGTCCAGTAATGGCTATTTTATCACCTATAGAAAATTTAAAGCCAAGATTGGTTAAGCCCGTTGCAGCATATGAGTGCCGGTGAGTCAATCCGCTGGCCATTATTTCGCCATTAAAGCTACGAATAGGAGGGCTTTTTTCAAGAAAGCTTTGGTCATCATTGAGTGACATGAGGGCATTAATTTGTTTTGCTGAGGCTTGAATGGATTTAAATTTAACAATAGCATTATAAATTCCCATAATAGGCGTCAGTGCTTTCCAGACTAAAATCACAATAGCTAACATTGCGCCTGCATCAGATGTCCCATCCATTACGCCTAATACTGCTGTGACAATGCTGGCCGTCCCTATTATTTGTATGAGTGCTTGACCCATACTTTGAATTTTACTGTTTGTTAAAGATACACCTTCTCCATCTTTTAGGCTTTGAGAGTGTGCAGCAAAAAAACGGGATTGGATTATTCTTAATAAAGGTAAGCCTTGCATGCTGCCTATGCCTCTTAAAAGTTCATTCCATTGATAAGAGACCATAGTATTTGCGCGAGAGCTTTTAGAAGTGGCATGAACATAAATGTAACGCGCATAAAGACAAAATAATAACATGATGAAAATACCAATGATGACGGTTAAAGCCGCCGCACCGGATAGAATAGTAATAGCGATAATAAAAACAATAATAAAAGGCATATCAAAGTAACTTAATGTCGACTCTGCTGTGACCAGTTTTCTAAATTGATCAATGTCCCTCAATCGAGCGAGTTGACTCGATACGCCTGCTGAAGATGTCATTGAATAGGGAAGCCAGAGTAATTTTCCTATGACATTTTTTGATATGTGAAGCGCTAAATCTTTGCCTGATGTGGTGAGTATATTCATTCGTATACGTTTGAAAAAAAACTCTGCGATGGCGAGTAAAATAGCAAAAAACCCTAACCAATACAGTGTATTGACTGAATCAGCTGTAAGTGCGAAGCTGTAAACGCTCATAATGAAAAAAGGTTGAAGGGCCCCTAATATATTAACAATAAAGCTTAGAAAAATCAGGCTTTTAAATTCATTGTTATACCGATGAAAGGCATATTTAATCCAATTGGATTTATCTTGGGACTCAGGTGGTGCTTCTCTAAAAATCTGAGAATATTCAGAAATAATACATACAGTGCAAGGTGTTGAGTCGAGGGGATGTTTGATCAATACATTATTGTTGTAATCAAATAAGTAGGCAAGATCATTTTCAATATTAATTAATATGCCTGAAATATTTTGAAATGCGACAAATGCAGGGTAAGCCACATTGTTTAATGCTTTCATATTGTTAAGCTGGATGATTTCGCATTGATAACCTAAACGGACTAAGGTTGCTTCAAATGATCCAATCTCATTGTCTGTGGGAATAAAGGCATCTGAAAGGATATCAGGGGTACCTTCCCATTGTAATGAAATTAAGCTAAATGCAATGCCTTTTATTAAGGGAGACTCTTGATAGCGAGCACTCATTTTTGGTGTTTCAAAGTCATTGAGTCGTTGCTCTACATCTCCAAAATCGATAAGAATACTCATATTAATATCCTTGGTTAATATGAATGTATTGTGTGGAAGGATCTTGATAGCTTAATTTATTAGAAATAATGATGAAAATGAGGTTACTTTTTTTAGAGAGTAAGGTTGTTGCTAATACTTTTTCAAATTCTTCATCATAAATCATATCAATATCATCCAGTATAATGATAGATTTATGACTAAGCAGTGCCCTAATAATGAGTAGAGAATAGTTGACTTTTCTAGAGAAGGGATGTTGTTGATGGCCTGATATTTGAGTGTAGAAACCATCCTTTAGTGCATCTATTTCGCTTTTTATTTTCAAATTTTCACATAATGTGAAAGCGGCATCGTTCAAATAATTTCTAAAGCAAGTTAAATTATCAATGATACTGCCTTCAAGCAGAGCACTGTGAGCATCAATTTTGATCGTTTGACTTTTCCAACTATCATAGTCTAATGAAGAGAGTGATTTATCATCAACAGAAATTTGAATCTTGTTATCGGTTCTTTCCATGGTTAAGCATTGTGCTAGGTATGATTTACCACAATGGGTGTCTCCATGCAGAATATATAAGTTTCCTTTAGTAAAGGTTAACAATGGCTTATCTTTTAATTGTATGCCTATAGTATTAACCGTAAACGCTTTAATATTGATGGTTTTTTCTTTTTTAAGATTGAAAAGTGTATTGATCCTAGTGATATTGAGTTTATTCACTTCCCATCGACTGAGTGTCCTCATGACTTGCTGATAGGGAGAAAAGTACCGATTAGTTAATAAAATAATGGCCGCCATCACGCCTTGAGTCATTTCTTGTTCAATAACGGATAAAGCCAACATGACAACGACAAGCGCGATGGATAACTGTTGTATAAAAGAGAGAATAAGCCCTAATAGTGAATCGAGCTTTTCAAAGGAAACACTTTGCTCTTCTCTTTCATTAATCATCACATTCATGAGGCTTTCAATACGATATTCCATTGTTCGACTTTTAATATCTAAAGGGCTGGAAACAATTTCAATGATTTTTGAGTTGGTCTTACCTTCAATATTTGATCGTTTTTCTAAAATATGGATTTTCTTTGATGAAATGATGATAGAAGTTAGAATAAGGATAATTGAAGAGGTGAGTAGAATAACACCTGAACCGATATTGATAATACCGATAATGAGAATAGTGATAGCACTTGTGAGTGAGTTAATAATCGCTTTGACTGACTCACCGCCAAAAAAACTCTTTAATTCAGGTATGATAGCGATTCTTTCTAAGTATTCACCAGGTGAATATTGGCTATATTTGTTAATGTTAGAATGACAAATGTTTCTAAATATATCATTGGTTAAATCACTATCAAAATATTTCATTATTAAAGAGGTTATCATTTCTTCTTTATTTTTTAGGTAATAGTCAAAATATATTGCACTAATAATAATAAATGACAGTAGAAATAGAGAGTCTTTAGATTGATTAGGTAAAATGCGATCAAAAATAATGAGTATTGAAAAAGGCAATACCAATCCCAGAAAGGTGGTGATTATTGTAGAGACGAAGAGATAAAATTTGTCTGCTCTGCTGATTTTTCGAGTAAACCTCTCTGTTTTCATATGATACTCTTATTTTATCAAGTGAAGAGGGATGGGAGAGGAAGATAAGTTATCTGACATGGGGACCATATCATGCATTATACTTTTGATATAATGCATATTAAGGAGACCAATGACTTCATTGATGTTTATCATCTCAATAATATAGTTGTACCTTGCACTTTCATAATCTCTAATACTGTTAAATAGCTTACTTTCTGCAGATAATAGATCGGTAATGGTTCTTGTTCCTAATCGGTGGGCTTTTTTTATACCATTGTAAGAAGCATAGTTGGCTTTAATGATTAATTTGTAACTTTCTAAAGAGCGAGAATAGTCGTTAATATTAGCAATATGATTATTGAAGGCTTGTAGGCTGTCTTCTCCTGATTTTATTAAATCGACATGGCTTTTTTCAAACTCAATATTGTTTTTCTTAAGAGTATATAAATCCCTTCCTCCAGCAGACAAAGGTAGATTGAGGTTAAGGGAATAAACAATAGACTCACTGACACCAAAATCAGGTGGGCTATTGGATGATGGGTTGTTGGTATGATCTTTTCGGTAGTTAATATCTCCGGTTAAAGTGGGGCTGAATGTCGATTTTGTTTCTTTAATTTTTTGTTTGCTTTGCTTTAACGCTTTCTTTGAGATTAAAATATTGGTATTAAGGGAGAACATTGTTTTTTTCAAAAAAGATTCTCTTGATTTTGATATCTGAGGGAAAGTCGCTAGCTTATTTAAGTCAAATGAGGGCGTTGCTTGAATTTGCAGTATATTACTAATATTATTCAGTATTATTTTCTTTTCTTTCTTTAGTGTCAGTAATCTATTTTTAATATTCTCTCTTTGAGCGATGACTTCGTAGATTTCACTTTTTGCAGTATTACCCAATTGAATGTTTCTTTCCATTTGATTGAATCTTGCAATAGATGATTCAAGTTCTGTATCCGTTGCTTTGATTTGTGAGCTATTTTTTAAAAATTCAAAATATTGAGTCGCAGCTTGTTTTATGACATTTTGCTCAGTTTTTATGGTTTGGATTTGGCTAATATCAATATTAATTTGAGTTGATGTTATTGCATAAATATCATTAAGGTTAAAAATGTTTTGGCTTAATGATAGACTATAGCTATTAGAATTATAGTCATTGACTAGATGTTGGTCTGTTCTTTGAAATTCTTTATTTTCATTCCATACCGTATCAGCATTAAGCGATAAACTGGGTAAGAATTTTGATCTATGTATGTCAGCATTAAATTGGGTTGCTTCATAATCTTTTTTAGCACTTTTTAACGATAAATTGTTATCAACAGCAATATTGATGAAGTCGGTTAAACTTGAGGCTGTTACTTTTTGTAAAGGTAAGATAAATAAAATGATGATGTATTTAATTTTCATTTAAGACACCAATTTATTTTTTATGTGAATGTATTTTTTTATTGTTTTTAGTATTTCATCACTCTTATAAGGTTTACTGATGACAAAGTTCATTCCTGCTTCAAGGCAAGATTTATGTTCAGATCGACTGGTGAGTGCAGTGGCGCCAATAATAATAGATGGTGTTTTTTGTTTTATCTCTTTTTCATATTGACGAATGAGTTTAGTAGCTTGAATACCGCCCATTCCTGGCATGATGCAATCCATGAAAATAATATCAGTATGATGGCTTTTCACCCATTCAACAGCTTCTAATCCTCCACTAACGATTTCTGTATCATATTCGCACTGTTGTAATATTCTTTTGAGTAAGAATTGCTGTATTCGATCGTCTTCGACGATTAAAAATTGCTGCTGAATGTCATCTTTTTCTTTTTCATCTTTTATCACATCAACTAGCTGAGGGATGAAATCATCGGGAACTATGGGGGTGTAGAAAATATGATCAACATAGGGCTCTGTTTCTTTGGCTACTTTGTTAGAAGAAACCGTTAGAAAGAGTTTGGTTTCTTTCTGTTTTTGTCGTGATATTTTGTCATATAATGTTTGGCAAAAAGAGGCAAGCTGAATGCCTTCAATAGTATCAGTGATAATAACGGCATCATATAAGGCTAATGTTGATAGAGACTTAAAAATATCATTCGGTGAGCGTGCGATTTTTACTTTGGCATCATGGGTTAAGAAGATGTTTGACATGATATCGATCCTTAGCTCAGATCCCGCACAGATCAGAAAAATCTTATCTTTTAATAATGGATTCTTTTTGCTGTAAGAAATAGGGGTAACAGAGAATTGAGCGACAAACTTTTGTTGCCTTCCTGATTGATACCAGCAAGTGGTAAATGATCTGACTTTATCAAGGATAGATAAGGACCATTCATCATTTTTTAGTGCATTTTTTTGGGTCTGCTCCCAGTGAAGATGGTCTATTTTGTCAATATTAACGTTTAATGTGGTTAAAAAAATCAGCTCAATTTTGATAATGGCTTCTGAAATATCAGTTGCTGACTGAGTGTCGACTTTCATGAGAATGTTTTTGTTATTTTGAGCGCTGATCGCGTTTGAAAGCTGTAGAAATAATATCCAAAACAGTTTTGTTGGGTTACCAATTAATTCATTGGGTAAATTATTTTTGATATCACATTCAATACTCAAACTTTTTTCACTATTCTTATTACTGAGATGAATGATGATCTCTGTGAGTAATTCAATAAAAGAGTAGTGTTCTGTTTTTTCTTTTATGCCTTGAGCGAATAATTTATTATAGTTTTCAGCCAGATTAGATAATGTTCTTGTTGCGGTAATGACGTCTCGGGCAAAGTCAACAGACTTTTTATCTTTTTCGTTGATGAGTAATTGTATCCCCCCTTTTATCGTATTAGTGATCCCTCTGATTTCATAGCCAATCATAGAATAGAGTTGTTGAGATAAATCTGTATTACGTTTACTACGCTCTATTAAACCATATAATGCTTTTAGCTTGGAGTAGATCCTTCTTTCTTGGCTGCTAATATTGAAGTCATTAAGAACAGAATCAGATGAGCTATAATCAAACTTGTTTATTTTTGACGTTATCTTGTTTAATTTTTCATCTTTTAGGTCTAGTTCTTTTTTGAATCGTCTGTTTTGTAATTCTTTCCTTAAAATAAAATAAAGAGTTATGGCGATAAATGCTAGTAGTATAACAAGGATAAATACCTTGTCTTCTTGGCTTTTATGGATGACTTGGGTATTGATATTTTCTATGATGTTTTTATGTTTTTTTTGCATTTCAATGAGAATGGGTATCAATTTTTCTATTGTGTTACTGGGAAGCTTGTTAGAATAATACTGACTGAGTATGATATTGAGTTTTTCATATTCAATAGCGCCGACTAAACTAACGACATCTTTATCCTTAGATGCCATCAATTTGAATTGTTGCAGCTTTTCTTTTATTGTACTGAATTCTTTAGGATCGTTATTACACGCCGTCATTTGACATTCGATAAGGCTTAATAATAAGTTTTCAGTATTGGTAATGAGACTATCAGATGTGTTTAATAATGATTGTGTGGTTTCATTTTTAATCTCATTGTTAAATAGTATGGTTGAGCTAGTAATAAACGCAATTAATGAAATTACTAATGTGATGATACTAAAGGTAAAATCTTTGATTATTTTCATATTTCACCTTTCATCGAATGTATCTTCAATGGCTGACATGACAGGTTTTAGTGCATAGTCTATAACAGTTCTTGAACCTGTTTTGATTTCTGCGGTAAATTCCATATAGGGGGATAAATTGTATTTGATACCCGACTTTATTAAATACGGTTGACTAATGAGGATATTGGCCAGATAAAATTCAGATTCTTTTTCTTCATAAGAAGAACGACTGATAGAGGCAATGGTTGCCGAGATCCCGCCATATTTTGCAGAGTTATAGGCATCAAATTTAAGCTTGACTTCTTGACCTACCTCAACAAATCCCATATCTTTTCGAGGAATTTTTGCTTCCCCATGGAGAGTATTAGTCAAGGGGGAAATGTCGGCAATGCTGTCACCCGGTGGAATAACTGCTGATTTAAAGTTGTAATGAATTTTATCAACAACACCGTCTACAGGGGAGTAAACTATGAGTCGATTGACTTTATCTGATAGCTGAGGTTTTTGTGTCTGTTTAATCTGTAATTGTTTGGCATATTCATTTATTTTGGTTTGATATTCTGCATTTCTGTTAGAAATTAAATCAGTGAGTTGCTTTTTGAGTCTTTTTTGTTGAAATAACTCATTTAATTGTGCTTCTTCTAAGTTTTCTATTTCTCTTAACATATTCATTTCTTGTACTTGCATATTAAGTACATCAACATAAGAAGCCATTTCTTCTTCGTGTAATTTTTGTTTAATCAATAGTTGCTTTCTGATCAGATCGAGTTGTCTTCTCGAACTCTCTATTCGTGTTCCCATAGAGTGAATAAGCTTGTTTTTATGCTCAATGTCATGTGTTATTAAACCCTGATTTGAATTGTTTTTATCGTACTCAAGTTGCCACTTTTTTTGGTAATTACTCATAATGGCTGGGTATTCACTGTATTGGGAAAAATCGGGTGTGAGCATGTTTGTCAGTGCTCGGTAAGTGATCAATGCTAATTCCAATTCTACAATTTCGAGCAAGTTAGCATTGAGAGTAGAGTTTCTTTCTAATGATTTTAGCTTGGCAATGGCTTGACCTTCATAAACCGTATCGCCTTGTGAAACCATGAGTTGCTCTAATATCCCTCCTTCTAAGTGTTGTACTTTTTCAATATCTGAATCGAGAAGAAGCTCACCTCTCGCTGAAACCACAATATCTAACTCTGCTTGTGAAGCAAATATGATAATGATGACTAAGGCGATAAACACAAAGAGTAATGACTTGTGTGTAGTCGTCATGACACTTTTGAACCGTATTTGATTATTTTTTTTATGAATTTGACTTGGCTGAGTTAAGGCTTTTTTTAAATGTTTTTCTATTTCACTCATCTGAGTTACCTCGAGAGTATAGATTAACTTTGTAGTATTTTATCTATTTGCTGATTAAGCCCTTCTATTTTATGGCAAACCGTTTCAATCATATCTGAGGGAGGAATATCGCCTGATTTTGAACTGACCTCAATTGTCTCAAGTAAATCACATATTTCTTCTTCGAAGAAATTAGAGATGACGCCCTTTAAAGAATGCGTGACTTGGAACAATCCATCTAAATTTTTATCTTCGTAATTGGATTTTATTTTTAAAATATCTTCGCCATGTTCTTCCTTGTACATATTGAGTATGATGTCAACCATGTCAGTATCATTGTCTAATGAATCTAAGAATTGTTGATAATGTTCCATAATTCCTCCGTGATATTATAGGTCGATGAGAATAGTATATTGTGATGATTGCCACTTCTATATACTGTAGACTAATAATGAATAACTTGTTATTGGAACCATTGAATTTTGCGGCATTTAATCGAAGCTTAACAGTAAGCTATACTGTAGCAATATGTTTTTTTGCTTATGGTTTTTCTAATGAATTAGGATCAATATCAAGAGAATTAGGATCAATATCAAGAAATTTTTTATGGTCAGTCATGTATGTGAGCTTTTTTCAAATAAATAATCCTGTTTAATCCCTTATCTCGCTTGTAATTCATTTCATCCTAGTCTTTGCTTAAAACCATGTAATCGTAAACTCGCATCAATAGTGTTTGCATGGAGGCTATATCATGGCGACAGATCCTAAGGATCCTAAACATCCCTTAAATAATGCTGAAGAGCAGATCGTGACAGATGATGCTGCGGCATCGTCAACCAATGCTAAAAACCAAGAAGAGAGCGCAGCGATAGCGGCGGCTACAGCCAGTGGTGAAGCTCATTTTGCTGATGATAAGCGTAACGCATTGAATGAAGGGGAAACAGGGGCAGGTCATGGAGATGACGTAGCGTCTTCAGCAAAGAGGACTTTACAGCCAGATGAAGAGGTAAAGGCTAAAAGTGCTGATATTGCACAATCAAAGGTGATAGATAGCCAAAAGCTAGCAGAAGAAAGAGAAGAACCCATATCTTCGTCGAATATTGGTGATCAAAGTGTGGGTGGTAAACCATTGGATTCGGCCCTTGACGCTAATGATGCTAATAACATTCAGACTGAAGGTAACAATTTGGCTTCGAGTATAGGCGACTCTGCTGTATCTGGAGCAGGTGGTCAAGATGAAGCCAGTGAGCAATCGCGTGTTGAGGATGAATTTGATACAAAAACGACGACAGAAACCTTTGAAGTTGATGTGTTAGATACTGTGGATGATGATGCTAATGTGAATTTAGAAGATGAATTTGATTCACAAACCACATCGCAAGTCATAGAAGTTCAAGTGGATGCAGTTAATGATGGACCTACAGCAGATGATCTCGATCTTGTTATGCAAGAAGATGGTCGATTATTGATTACAGCTGAAGCATTATTAGCCAATAGTCATGATATTGATGGTGACGACTTGTCTATCTTTGCAGTTCAGTATGACGACAAAGATGGTGTATTAAAACCCATTCCAAATACTGATGATTATTACTTCTTGCCCAATAAAGATTTCTCAGGTGATGTGAGATTAACTTATCAAGTGTCAGACGGCACAGAAACGGTTTCTGCTAGGATCAATATTCATGTTGAAGAGATAAATGACACGCCTATTATACTCGGTTCTTTGGCTTACAGTATGGATGAAGATGGTCATCTTCATCTCTCACAAGCACAATTATTACATAATGCTGAGGATATCGAAGGCGATCACTTAGTCGCCGAGAACCTAAGCATTGGTGACTTTGGTACTGTGATAGCAAATAAAAATGGCAGTTTTACCATTGTCCCCGATCAACATTATAGTGGTGAACTTGAGCTGCTTTTTGATGTTTCTGATGGCGCTAGTCGTGTTCAGCAGGTGATGAAGATTGATGTTGAAGCTGTTGCGGATGCGCCCGAGCTTGAGATAACAGATCCTGATGGCAATGACCTCAGTAATTCTAAAGTTACTATTGATCCTGACGATACTTTTGAGTTGAATATCGGTGCGGTTCTTGTCGATCAAGATTTGTCTGAAACCCTCACTGTGACCCTTGATGGAGTGCCAAAGGGTTCAGTGATTAATGTTGATGGTGACGCTTTATTGCAAAATCAAGCAAATGGCCTGCAGTCCTTTGAAGAAACCCAAGTGACCATCACATTTGAAGGTGAAAGTGCGGGATATCAAAATTCAGTTGGTGTGTATAAGGTTGATGAAAGCGGCCATCTAAAAGATGTTGAAATCATTTTTGACAATGCCTCAGCACAAGGCAGTGGTGGGGCGCTCATTGCGGGAGAATCATCCTTTACCTTTAATATTGGTGAAGGAGAGCACTTTAATTTATTTACTGTGCCAAATGGCGCGAGAACCGTGAGTAAACTGAGCCAAAATGACGGTCAGTTTGTTTTTAGGAATGACGACGGGACGCCAGCGACGATGGACTCTATTTCACCTCAGCTGGTATTTATCTCTGATGAAAAAGAAGTGGTGGTTACGGGGGCGGCGGGAGATGCTGTTTATCATGGTGGAGATAGCCGTAACCTTAATGCAGACAATATTGTGCATACGCGAACAGAATTAAATGAAGATAATGAAATCATTTATGGATTTGAAGATCTCTTTGGTGGTGGTGACAGAGATTATGATGACTTTACGTTTAGCATAGATATGGGAGCCGTGAATAATCAATTGTATGCAGGCGAAATCATGGTCGATGAGAGTGAGTCTATTCAACTTCCCACGAGCGCAATCAGTGAAACAATTCAAATTTCCTTGCCCGATGATTTTAGTCGAGAATTTGATATCAGGGTTGAGGCAACAGCAAGGGAATTATCCAATGATGATACAAGTACCGTGTTTCAGACTGTTCACGTGGATGCGCGTGAGCATGCACCAGAAACTGAGTCTAAAGGGGCCACAATTGATGAAGATGGCGATTACATTTTTACCTTAGATGACTTTCCTTTTGTGGACCAAAACGAGGCGGATACGTTAGACAGTATTAGCATTGTTGCGCTTCCTTTAAATGGGAAAATGCAACTGGGTGATGAGCCGATTAGTGACAATCAAGTGATTTCACGTGCCGATATTGAAGCAGGATTACTCAGTTATCACAGTGAACTCAATTTTAATGGTGAAGTGAATTTGACTTACACTGTCTCTGATGGTGAGCTGCATTCTCAACCTCAAGCATTTACCATTAATGTGGATCCGGTTAACGATCCTGTGATAGCAAAAGCCGATAAGGTAGAGACCCTAGAAGACACTAAAACAGTCTTTAAAGCCAAAGATTTACTGCGTAATGATGAAGATGTTGATGGCGATAAGTTGCATATTACTGATGTACATGCCAGCCGTGATACCCATGGGAAAGTCTCTCTCAATAAAGAGGGGGATGTGGTGTTTATCCCTGAGAAGGATTTCTTTGGTGAGGCAGTGTTTGAATATACGGTATCTGATCTTGCGGGCAGCACAGATACCGCGAAAGTGACGATAAATGTCACGCCTGATAACGACCCTGTGATTGCTAAAGCCGATAAGGTAGAGGCTCAAGAAGACAGCAAAACGGTGTTTAAGGCCAAAGATTTACTGCGCAATGATGAAGATGCCGATGGCGATAAGCTCTATATTGCCGAGGTGATCCCTGGGCGTGATACCCATGGGAAAGTCTCTCTCAATGAAGAGGGTGATGTGGTGTTTATTCCTGAGGAGAATTTCTTTGGTGAGGCAGTGTTTGAATATACGGTATCTGACAGTATGGGCAGCACAGATACAGCGAAAGTGACGATAAATGTTACGCCTGATAACGATCCTGTGATTGCCCATCAGGACTGGGTGGATAGCCAAGAAGATACAAAAACAGTCTTTAAGGCCAAAGACCTGCTGCGCAATGATGAAGATATTGATGGCGACAAGCTGCACATTACTGATGTACATGCTGGTCGTGATACCCATGGAGAAGTCTCTCTCAATAAAGAGGGCGATGTGGTGTTTGTGCCTGAGAAGAATTTCTTTGGTGAGGCAGTGTTTGAATATACGGTGTCCGATGGGGCTGGCAGTACAGATACAGCGAAAGTGACGATAAATGTCACACCTGATAACGATCCTGTGATTGCTAAAGCCGATAAGGTAGAGGCCCAAGAAGACAGCAAAACGGTATTTACTGCTAAAGAGCTGCTGGCCAATGATTTTGATGTGGACAAAGATCAATTGTATATCACTCATGTAGATACTGGACCGCAGACCCATGGCGAGGCCTATTTAAATGAGGCGGGGAATGTGGTCTTTATTCCCGAGAAGAACTTTTTCGGTGAAGCAGTGTTCGAATATACCGTATCTGATCTTGCCGGCAGCACAGATACCGCGAAAGTGACGATAAATGTTACGCCTGAAAACGATCCTGTGATTGCCAAAGACGATTGGGAGGAAACCCAAGAAGACACTAAGACAGTCTTTAAAGCCAAAGACTTACTGCGCAATGATGAAGATGCCGATGGCGACAAGCTACACATTACTGATGTACAGGCTGGCCGTGATACCCATGGAGAAGTGTCCCTCAATAAAGAGGGCGATGTGGTGTTTGTGCCTGAGAAGAACTTTTTCGGTGAGGCGGTGTTTGAATATACGGTATCCGATGGGGCTGGCAGTACAGATACAGCGAAAGTGATGATAAATGTCACGCCTGATAACGACCCTGTGATAGCAAAAGCGGATAAGGTTGGGGCTCAAGAAGACACCAAAACGGTGTTCACTGCCAAAGAGCTGCTGGCCAATGATTTTGATGTGGACAAAGATCAATTGTATATCACTCATGTGGAGACGGGACCGCAGACCCATGGTGAGGCCTATTTAAATGGGGCGGGAAACGTGGTCTTTATTCCTGAAAAGGATTATTTCGGTGAGGCGGTGTTTGAATATACGGTATCTGATCTTGCGGGCAGCACAGATACAGCGAAAGTGACGATAAATGTTACGCCTGAAAACGACCCTGTGATAGCAAAAGCCGATAAGGTAGAGGCCAAAGAAGACAGCAAAACAGTCTTTAAAGCCAAAGACTTATTGCGCAATGATGAAGATGTCGATGGCGACAAGCTACACATTACTGACGTACAGGCTGGCCGTGATACCCATGGAGAAGTCTCTCTCAATAAAGAGGGCGATGTGGTGTTTGTGCCTGAGAAGAACTTTTTCGGTGAGGCAGTGTTTGAATATACGGTATCTGATGGAGCGGGCAGCTCAGATACAGCGAAAGTGACGATAAATGTTACGCCTGAAAATGACCCTGTGATAGCTAAAGCCGATAAGGTAGAGACCCAAGAAGACAGCAAAACGGTATTTAAAGCCAAAGACTTACTGCGTAATGATGAAGATGTCGATGACGACAAGCTGCACATTACTGATGTGTATGCCGGCCGTGATACCCATGGGAAAGTGTCCCTCAATGAAGAGGGTGATGTGGTGTTTATCCCTGAGAAGAACTTTTTCGGTGAGGCGGTGTTTGAATATACCGTATCTGATGGAGCTGGTGGGAGTGATAAAGCCAATGTGACTGTGTTAGTGACACCAGAAAATGATCCTGTGATTGCTCGTGATGATTATACCATGAATGCTGAGCCATTAATTCGTCTTGATGTTGAACCTGAACATGGTGTCCTGCAATATCAAGATCATGAGGGTCATTGGCAAGATATGGAAGTGGGAGTGGAATATTCGGCAGATTTACAAGTTCAATTTAAGCCGGATATAGAAGATATTCTATCTCATACTGTCGATACTCAAATAGGCACATTTGGTGGTAAAGCGACAATGTCTGATTGGGGGGAGTTAGCTAAAGATGGTCGAAGTGTCACTTGGAGTGATGATGATGTGAGCGTGACATTGAGCACAAATGATAGGCTGAAAATATGGAATAATGATGGTGGAGTGGACAGTATAGGCCGCGGAATTGCGGATGACGATAGCCGAGGTTTTAAGACGCCTTCTGAATCTGTCAGAATTGATATCGAAGGAGCAGATTATAATCAAGCTGTTGTGCATCTTAGTGGCCTTGGTGAGAATTTCACTGAAAATGCCAGTCATCCAACTGCGATTATTATTAAAGCATTTGATGCCGATGGCAATGTCATTGGCGAGCAAGGGGGGTATAAAGAGAATGATGGTGGAACCACCGGTGATTATGTTTTTGTCACTGAGCATCCAATAGATCATTTTATTGTGACATCTGATGCGATGAGTGGTGATTATGTCATTTCAGGCCTCACATTATCTAGAACCGCCTCAGCCGAAGTACAATTAACGACGATTTATGCTGATGGCCAAGAAGAGATCAATTCTACAGCTTTAAACATCACTCATGAGCATGCCGATGAGAGTATCAACCTTACCGAAGCACTTATTCCTCAGTTTGAAGAAGTAACTGAAATACCAATAACAACAGTTGAAGATGGTCAACTTGTTCTATCTTCGAAAGATTTATTAAAAAATGATTTTGATTTAGATGGTGATCCCTTAAGTATTATCGATGTGCATGCAACTGATGACACTTTTGGTGAAGTGATGATAGATCCTCAAGGGCAAATTGTCTTTACACCAAGGGCAGATTTTCACGGTAAATCAAGTTTTGACTATACAGTGACTGATGGGCATGGCAGTGTTGATACTGCAACTGTGTTTGTTACCGTTAATTCAGAAAATGATCTTGTGATCGCCACTGCGGATAAGGTTGAGGCCCAAGAAGATACCAAAACAGTCTTTAAAGCCAGAGACTTATTGCGCAATGATGAAGATGCCGATGGTGATAAGCTCTATATTACTGATGTACATGCTGGCCGTGATACCCATGGAGAAGTGTCCCTCAATAAGGATGGCGATGTGGTGTTTATTCCTGAGAAGAATTTCTTTGGTGAGGCGATCTTTGAATATACCGTATCCGATGGCGTTGGCAGCACAGATACAGCGAAAGTGACGATAAATGTCACGCCTGATAACGATCCTGTGATTGCTAAAGCGGATAAGGTTGAGGCTCAAGAAGACACCAAAACGGTATTTACCGCCAAAGAGTTATTGGCAAATGATTTTGATGTCGATAATGAGCACTTATATATTACTGCTGTGCATGTTGGGCCTGAAACCCATGGTGATGCCTATGTGAATGAATTTGGTGACGTGGTTTTTATTCCTGAGGCAAATTATTTCGGTAAGGCAGTCTTTGAATATACGGTATCTGATGGCGCTGGCAGTCAAGATATCGCGGCGGTCACTATAAAGGTGAGTGAAGTCAATGATCCCGTTATCGCGCTTGATGATTGGGTGGAAACCCAAGAAGACACCAAAACCGTCTTTACTGCCAAAGAGTTACTGGCCAATGATGCTGATGTGGACAATGACGACTTAAAGATCATTGATGTGCACCTTGGGCCTGATTCACACGGTAAAGCGTATGTGAATGACTCTGGCGATGTGGTCTTCATTCCTGAGAAAAATTATTTTGGTGAAGCGGTGTTTGAATATACCGTATCCGATGGCATGGGCAGCAGTGATAAAGCGGCTGTAAATGTCCATATCAGTGAAGAGAATGATCCTGTTATTGCCAAAGATGATAAGGTCGAAGCCAAAGAGGATCATATTACTGTTTTTGCAGCCAAAGAGTTGTTAGGTAATGACTTTGATGCCGATAATGAATATTTACATATCATTGATGTGCATGTTGGGCCTGAGACTCATGGTGATGCCTATGTCAATGAATTTGGTGATGTGGTTTTTATTCCTGAGGCAAATTATTTCGGTAAGGCAGTCTTTGAATATACGGTATCTGATCATGCTGGCAGTCAAGATACCGCAGCGGTCACCATAAAGGTGAGTGAAGTCAATGACCCCGTTATCGCGCTTGATGATTGGGTGGAGACCCAAGAAGACACCAAAACCGTCTTTACCGCCAAAGAGCTGCTGGGCAATGATTTTGATGCCGATAATGAAGGCTTGCAAATCATTGATGTGCACCTTGGGCCTGATTCACACGGTAAAGCGTATGTGAATGACTCTGGCGATGTGGTGTTTATTCCTGAGAAGAATTATTTTGGTGAGGCAGTGTTTGAATATACCGTGTCCGATGGTATGGGTAGCAGTGATAAAGCGGCTGTTAATGTCTATATCACTCCAGATAATGATCCTGTTATTGCCAAAGATGATAAGGTCGAAGCCAAAGAAGATCATATTACTGTCTTTAGTGCGAAAGAGCTGGTGGGCAATGATTTTGATGCCGAAAATGCTTATTTACAGATCACTGATGTGCATGTTGGGCCTGAAACTCACGGTAAAGCTTATGTGAATGAATTTGGCGATGTGGTCTTTATTCCTGAGAAGGATTTCTTTGGTGAGGCGGTGTTTGAATATACCGTATCTGACGGTATGGGCAGTGCAGATAAAACCAGTGTGACGGTATTAGTGACACCAGAAAATGATCCTGTGATTGCCCGTGATGATTATGGATTAGCCCCTAAAGAACCTATGATCAGGTTGGATGAATTGCCTGAATATGGCGTGATGCAATATCTTGATGGTGTTGAATGGAAAGAAATGGAAGTTGGAGTCGAATATTCGGCGCATACTCAAGTGCAATTTATCACTAACACTGAAGAAGTAAGAGAGATAACAAGAGATATCAGGGTGGGTAGCTTTGATAGGAATGACGATAACAGTACGTTCAGTGGCACCGTTAGTGTAAACGATTGGGGGAAAGTTTTCGGTGACCACGCTGTTTTTGAGACGGATGACGGAGTAAAGATCACAACGAGTGTTTCAAATGGAGTGTTAACTCCCTGGAATGGAGAGGGACATGTAGGCTCAGGAATAGGAAATGGCACAGACAATGGCCTCAGTAATGATGAGTTTTTGAAAGTGAAAGTGGAAGCTGAAGCGATTAATCAGGTGACTTTTTCGCTAGATGGATTAGGCAGTTATTTTGATAAAGAGAGTAGCCATGCGACAGAAGTAATTATTACGGCATATGATGCTCACGGAAAAGTGATTGATTCACAGGGTGGTTTTAGGGATTCAGGAAAAGAATTTGATCAATATCAGTTTACGACTGACAGGCCCGTCGATCATTTTACTTTAGGGACTCAAGGCGGGGATGGTACCTATGTTGTGCAAAGTATGATTGTATCAAGAACGGCGACAGATGAAGTGAAAATGACCACGATACAAGGGGATGGGAGTGAACTTCATAATTTTGTACATTTAGACCTCAATCATGATACTGCTGATACTCCTTTAGACCTGACTGAACAACTTATTGAAATTGATAACACTATTGATATTGCTCCTTTTACTGTTTCTGAAGATTCAGCGTTAACATTCACATCAAAAGAGTTATTAAAGAATGATTTTGATCTCGATGGTGATGTACTCAGCATTGTGGAAGTTAGAGCAACAGATGAAACTCATGGTGAAGTGCATATGGATGAGCATGGTAATATATTGTTCACGCCTGCTCCCGATTATCATGGCCCAGCTAGTTTTGAATATACCGTGACAGATGGCAATGATAGTTTTGATACTGCCACCGTGTTTGTTGAAGTGACGCCCGTTAATGATGCACCTGAAATACAGGGTCAAGTTGATGATCCTCAAACTGGCAATAATAAGACGCTTTTTGAACCGAGTATTAATGAAGATGGGCAATTTATTTTAACTGATGCCGATATTTTAGAACATGTCACCGATATTGATGGTGATCTTGTCAAAGTGACAGAGGTGTCTTACGGCCATAATGACGGTGAACTTTTGATGATAGAGGAGGGGGTTTACCAGTTTACGCCTAAGCCGAATTGGAATGGTGATGTTGAACTTGACATTAGCGTGACTGATGAGGGAGGTTTGTCAGATCATGGTCATGTTCGCTTCACTGTTGAAGCTGTTGCGGATGCGCCCGAACTTGAGATAACAGATTTTGATGGCAATGACCTCAGTAATTCTACAATGATTATTGATCCTGACGATACCCTTGAGTTGAATATCGGTGCAGCCCTTGTCGATCAAGATTTGTCTGAAACCCTCACTGTGACCCTTGATGGAGTGCCAAAGGGTTCAGTGATTAATGTTGATGGTGACGCTTTATTGCAAAATCAAGCAAATGGCCTGCAGTCTTTTGAAGAAACCCAAGTAACCATCACATTTGAAGGTGAAAGTGCGGGATATCAAAATTCTGTTGGTGTGTATAAGGTCGATGAAAGCGGCAACATAAAAGATGTTGAAATCATTTTTGACAATGCCTCAGCACAAGGCAGTGGGGGGGCACTCATTGCGGGAGAATCATCCTTTACCTTTAATATTGGTGAAGGAGAGCACTTTAATTTATTTACTGTGCCCAATGGTGCGGGAACCGTGAGTCAACTGAGTCAAAATGACGGTCAGTTTGTTTTTAGGAATGACGACGGGACGCCAGCGACGATGGACTCTATTTCACCTCAGCTAGTATTTATCTCTGATGAAAAAGAAGTGGTGGTTACGGGGGCGGCGGGAGACGCGGTTTATCATGGTGGAGATAGCCGTAACCTTAATGCAGACAATATTGTGCATACACGAACAGAATTAAATGAAGATAATGAAATCATTTATGGATTTGAAGATCTTTATGGCGGAGGTGATGAGGACTTTAATGATTTCATTTTTAGCATTGATATGGGAGTCGTGAATAATCAATTGTATGCCGGTGAAATCATGGTTGACGAGAGTGAGTCGATTCAACTTCCCAGTACCGCAATAAATGAAACGATTCAAATTAGCTTGCCCGATGATTTTAGTGGTGAATTTGATATCAGGGTTGAGGCAACAGCAAGGGAATTATCCAATGATGATACAAGTACCGTGTCTCAAACTGTTCATGTGGATGCGCGCGAGCATGCACCAGAAAGTGAGTCTAAAGGGGCCACAATTGATGAAGATGGCGATTACATTTTTACCTTAGATGACTTTCCTTTTATGGACCAAAACGAGGCGGATACCTTAGACAGTATTAGCATTGTTGCGCTTCCTTTAAATGGGCAAGTGCAACTGGGTGATGAGCCGATTAGTGACAATCAGGTGATTTCACGAGCCGATATTGAAGCAGGATTACTCAGTTATCACAGTGAACTTAATTTTAATGGTGAAGTGCATTTGACTTACACGGTTTCTGATGGTGAGCTGCACTCTCAACCTCAAGCATTTACCATTAATGTTGAACCTGTCAATGATGCGCCAAATGCACCCGCATTGACAATTGATGGTAAAGAAGACCAAATTGTGACTATCGACCCTGACTTTATTCTTCAGCAGGTAACCGATGTTGAGGGTGATGATATCACACTTAAAGGATTGTCGGTCAGGCATCCTGAGAATGCGATATTGCAGCAGCAACCCGATGGCATGTTCCACTTAATCATGCCACCTAATTTTTTTGGCGCTGTGGAATTAGGTTATCAAGTGTCAGATGGAAAAGAGGTTGTCAATGGTTCATTAAATGTTGATATCATTCAGGTCAATGATAAACCTTTTACAGAGGGAAATGCACACCTGACGACCCATGAAGATGGTGCATTTACCTTTAATGAGTCAGACGTGTTGAATTTATTTGGTGATATTGATACCGACAACCTTGTGATCTCTCGAATTATTACAGCGAAGGGAGAAAAAGGGGGTAAATTAGTGGATAATGGTGACGGTAATTGGACATTTAGCCCAGCACCAAATTTTGCGGGCACCTCTGATATACACGTCATTGTCACCGATGGTGAGTTTGAAACAAGCCTGAACATGCCCATTTATGTTCGTCCAGTGGCGGATGGGGTGGTGATCACCACAGCTCACGAAGGGCCTTTAATCTTTGATGAGGACAGTACAGGGCACTTAAATTTAAATATGATGATGGTTGATGATTCAGAGATCTTAAGCCATTTTACTATCACAGGTTTTCCTGTTGGCTTTGAAGTATCGGATGGAATTAATACCATTATCATTACTGAAGTCGGTCAGGTACTCAATGCAACAAAATGGGATGTGGGTGCCCTTGAATTAACCCCACCGGATAATTTTTCCGGCAATTTCTTTTTAACGGTTTCAGCCACAACTGTTGATTATGGCGATGAAGCTTCTCAACCTGTATCAGCACAAGCAAGTATTCCATCAGGTGATTTTGAAATGGAACACGATGAACCTTTACTGCTGACGACGGCAGAGTTACTTGAAATGGCTGACTCTGTTGATGATAATCAAGAAGCACATGTTCATATGGTGAGCTTTGCTAAGCCCAATCAAGGCAATATTGTCGATAATGGGGATGGGACATGGCTAGTCAATGCCGCTAAAGAGATCACCGGAGAATTAGATATTATTTATGTGGTTGAACAAGGTGGCATATTACACGATGCACAAAGTTCTATTGCAGTGAAAGGAGAAGATGGCATTCATCAAGGGGTAACAGTTGATGCTGTCGTCACAACCGATGTCGATGAAGGCAATCAATTATCTTTTAATGATGAGGATATGTTGGCTCAGTTATCAGGTGATGATTTACAGATTGACTCTGTGTTCTTATCGGAAGGAAAAGGCTTACTAGAAGAGCATGAAGAAGGAGGCTATACCTTTACTCCAGCAGAAGGTTTTACAGGTGTAGCCCATATTGCTTTTGTTGCATCAGATGGTGAAAACAGTAAAGAAAGCCATTTTAAGGTCAATGTGCAATCGAGTTCACAAGAACAAGCTTTAGTCATGTCTGATGACGGCTCAATTATTTTTAGTATGGCGCAAGTTGTACAAGAATTAGGGTTAGAAACCGCCGATTTGGTGAATGAGCTCCATTATAAAGGAGACTTTGGCACATTAATCGATAATGGAGATGGTGATACTCATACGTTTTGGCCCATGACAGGTTTTGATGGGAAATTACCCATAGAAGCGCAACTGCATAATGGAGAGGCTTCAAAAGTCGAGTTTGCTATTTCTCTGCAGGAGGAAGGTGATGGTGATCTTGATACTCCCCTTAATGTCCCTGATGATAATGTTGATCTTAATGTTCCTGCAGAAGAAGTGCGATTAGATGAGCCGTTCGTACCTGATTTCACTGCGGCTCCTGGTGGTGAGGTGAGAATGAAGGTTCCTGAGGAAATCCTAGCGGATCAAGAAGACATGGATTATGTACTTATTTCTAATTTGCCCGAGGATGCTAATGTGCTGGGTGGGATTGAGCAAGATGATGGGAGTGTGATGATGACAGGGGATCTATCACAGTCAGTTATTGTTCATTTTGGCGATCATTTTTCCGGTGAGCTTGGAGTCCATTTTCAGGCCTATGATGGTCTTGATAAGCCAATATCTGATGCAAGTCATGATGTTAATATTAAAGTGAGTGAAGAGTATGCGCTTGGATCTGGTCCAATAGAGAATGTCCCCGATATTGATATGATAACCGATCAGCCGCAAGGTTGGACTCAAGCTGATGCAAGAGACAAGGGGGTTGATGTGATGGATGATAGCACGGGCTTTGAGAATGACCCTATGGAGAGAGACTCATTCCAAAATGATGTTGATGATAATTTAACCTAAGATGATAGTTTTTGATTTTTTTGGTGCTATTACCTTCTGATTTTAATGAGTGGATCATTATTAGCTTATGGAAAGGGGGGGAATAATCTGAGTTTTTTCTTGAGTTAATCAATAACTCAAAGTTGTTACTTAACCTGAACTCGGGATATTGAGTGTCAACAATTTGAGGTAACCCATTCAATATTAAAAGATTGAATGAAATTGGGTCATTCTTTATTTTCGGACTTGGCTTAATATTGCAATTTTTGTCGATATCAAGGCGGGATTTCGTATCTAATAGCGGGCTATTAGTAGAAAGCACAACACAGATAGGGGCAAAAATAGTGCTATTAAGGGGCGCTGCTTATCCCGAGTTCAGGTTATTTATATGTTCAACAGCGGAGATATTGTGATGCATATAATCTTCAATACTTCGATACTTCGATACTTTGATACTTTGATATTAGAAGGTCATCCACTCTTTTCCAATAATAGCAATATCATTGATACAAGTAGATGAAGACAGATTTGTAGAGACATTTCTAGAGACTATTTCTAAAGGCTATGGCTGCTATTTTTTATAGCAAAATTCCTATTCGTCAAAAACTTCTATTTATCTATCAGTGTAAAACCTCTTGCTTTTTACTAGACATCAAAGGCGTTTTGACTAGCATTTTTCGATTTTGTTAAAAATTACCTTCTTTTTTAGTTAAGTTTGTTATAAATTAAAACAACTGTTTAAATCTAACGTTTGAGAAATTTTTGTCATGAATCCATATAGCGCCCCTTTAGCAGATATGCAATTTTTACTTGAGCGAGTCTTTGATGCGCCAACCACATGGTCATCTTTGCCTGAATTGGCTGATACGCTTGATATTGAAACGGCTTTGGCTATTTTGACGGAGTCGAGCAAAGTGAGTCGAGAGTTAATTCACCCCTTAAATCGCAATGGAGATGAAGAAGGTGTTGTTCATAAAGGCAATGAGGTTATTACTCCCAAAGGCTTTAAAAATGTCTATAAAGAGTATGCTGAAGGCGGTTGGATTGGATTATGTGGCGATCCTGCATTTGGCGGAATGGGAATGCCAAAAATGTTAGGTGTACTGGTCGATGAAATGGCTTACAGCGCATCGAATGCTTTTACTTTATATGGCTCCTTAACTGCTGGGGCTGCATTATGTATTCATGCTCACGGTAACGAAGAGATTAAAAGCACTTATTTGCCCTTTCTATATAGCGGTGAATGGACTGGCGCCATGGATATGACTGAGCCACAATCAGGCTCCGATTTAAAAGGTATTCGAACAAAAGCGCTGCCGCAATCAGACGGTAGTTACCATCTCAATGGCAGTAAAATTTTTATTACAGGAGGGGATCATGATTTAACGGATAACGTGATCCACTTAGTGTTAGCAAAATTGCCTGATAGTCATGGCCTCTCATTATTTTTAGTGCCCAAAATATTGGTGGATGACAAGGGTCAACTAGGAGAAGAAAATGGGGTCACTGTGGGGGCCATCGAACATAAAATGGGCTTAAAAGCATCATCGACTTGTGTGATGAATTTTGATAATGCTACAGGCTATTTAATTGGTGAAGCCAATCGTGGCTTAATGTGTATGTTTACTATGATGAACTACGAGCGATTGGCCATTGGTATTCAAGGGCTAGGCACATCACAAGCGGCGTATCAAATGGCATCTGAATACGCTAAAGAACGCAAGCAAGGGGTTGCTGCAGGCTCATCATCTCATATAGAAAGTCATCCCATCATTGTACATGGCGACGTGAGAAGAATGTTGTTAACAATGAAATGTTTAACAGAAGCGGGCCGAGCGCTATCAGTGTATACTGGGCAACAATTAGATTTAGCGAAATATGCACAAGGTGAGGTCCAAGATAAAGCATGCCAATATGTTGGGTTACTGACGCCTGTTGCGAAAGCATTTTTAACTGATCGTGGTTTAGATACTGCCATTATGGGGCAGCAAGTCTTTGGTGGTCATGGCTATATTCGTGAAACGGGCATAGAGCAGTTAGTCAGAGATACGCGTATTGCCCAAATCTATGAAGGAACAAATGGCATACAAGCCATCGATTTTCTTGGACGCAAAGTGACGGCAGATAATGGAGAGGCGTTACAAAGCTTTATTAAAGAGCACCAAAGTAAAATAAGCCAGATGTTAAATGTGCCGCCACATTATAAACAACGAGTGACTGAATTATTGAGTGCTTTATTGGATACCACGATGAAAGTGAATGAATATAAAGTCTCATCTCCCGCTTTAGTCAATGCTTGTGCGGTCGACTTCTTAGATGCATTTGGCTATATTTTATATGGTTACTTTTGGTTGGCTATGGTTGATGCGGCAAAAGATCATTCTGATGAAGAGTTTAAGCAACAAAAACAACATCTGATGACATTTTACTTTGATAAAATGATTGCTAAAGCTGATTTTCACTTAAGTCAAGTTAATAGCGGCGATAGTGCGACTATGACCATGCCTGAATCTCTATTTTAGTTAAAGCGCAAAAAGAGCAGACGCAGGACGCAGACAGTTATTATGCTTACTGTCTGCATCATTTTATGGCTTAGACTCCTTGATTTAGATGTTATTCTATCTTGTTATTGCCTTACCAATAAGTTAGATAATGTGACGTTAAAAGGCATGGGTTTATCTTCCTGTGAAGACGGAATGATCCCATTTTCTAAGCTCACAAAGAGCAAGGTCTTGCCTGATTGCGTTTTGATAAACCCCGCAAGATTATTCACGCCTTGCAGTGTGCCTGTTTTTGCTATTATTCGTCCCTTTAATTTTGTTGAATGAAAGCCTAGGCGCTGTTTCAATGTTCCTTTCTCTCCCGATATGGGCAGTGCCTGCATTAAATCTTTGAATCGACTATCCGTTGCGATCAATTTAAGAATAGAGGCAAGTTGAGAAGCCGTTAATAAAGAGTAACGTGAAAGACCTGAGCCATCCGTTATAGTGGTGTTGGTGACATCAATGCCGAGAAAAGTCAGTTCATCTTTTAATGCGGCTATCCCTTGTTTGAATGAGCCCTGTTGATTGTTTTTTTGTCCCATTTTTTTGACTAAACTGTCTGCAATAAAGTTATTAGAATCAACGAGCATAGTTTCTATGAGCTGATGTAATGGTTTTGATGAGTGGGTGGATAGTAAGTGCAGATTGTGCGTTGTTTGAGTCTGTTGAATGAATTGACCTGTTAACTGGATCCCTAAAGCAGTCATGATTTGCTTTAAGGTTTGTTGGGCATAAGTTTGGGGATTTGAAACGGCTATTTGCAATTTTATTCCTGAGGGTTGAGAGAAACAACCTGTGATATGAAATTGATTTTCAGGTAATGCAACGAGCTCTAAATCGCAGGTGTCGTCTGGAGAGAAAATAGCACTGTTGATAATGTGCACTGGACTGGGACGCTCAAAGTGTAATTGAGTGGATGCAATGGTTTGACTTGGAAGCAGTTGGGCTTTAATACAATTTTGATCTATGGCAAACTGAGAAACAGGGGCGGCATAGCATAAGGATAAATCTTCCCAGCTCCAGCCTGGCGCACGCCATTTTTCCTCATCCTTGCTTTGTAAGTAAAAATGACCTTTGATGGTGTTGAGGCCCCTTTTTTTCAGAGAATCTAATAGCGTATATAAATCTTGCCTTGTTAGGCTAGGATCGCCATCAAAGGTAATAAAAAGATTGCCGTTGAGTGTACCATTAATGATGGGAGCATCACTGTATATTCTGGTTTTAAAGGTAAAATCTTCTCTAAGAGAAGACGTGGCAGCCACGGCTGTGAGCAGTTTCATGGTACTGGCAGGTAAAAAATGTTTTTGTGCATTATGCTCAAATAACACAGGAGAATATCCTGTTTGATCTTGGTTGGTGATGTCTTGAATAAATAGTGCTGTTTGAGAGCCTAATGGTAAAATGGAGTGAATTTTTTCCGCTAACGATTCATCTGCGACACATGGAAGCGAGAATATCACGCTTAACAGTATTTTATTGCCCAGGTTGAATCTTAGATCCCGTATTTTTTTTAGCATTTTTGATCACTTATGAGTCTGAATTTTTGTCATCATCTTTTTCCATTATTCGATATAAACGAAATGTGATAAAGAGAACCAAAATGAGAAAGAGAGGAAATAAGAAAATGCCTAGTAGGGATTTAAAATGAAATAGCCCCCATGCTGCGAGAAGCGATAGGAGTACAGTGATAAGTGCTTTTATCGTCATAATGCTATTAATTGAAAATGTTTAGGTTGATGTTTTAGGGGCTGTTGATCTTTATTTGACCACGAAAGTTCAACAGACCCTAGTGCTTATAATACAGTTTACTCGAAAAATGAATGGTCTTATGTTGCGATGGGGATGTTTATCAAAAATATATTTTTTTCTTAAGCCATTAACAATCAAATGTTGATTTAATGTGGTGTTAATAGTCGTTAAATAGAATGAATTGTTTTAAATTTGTATATTTTAGCCAAAGTGAAAAACTTTGGCCTGAGATGATAATTTTTATATTATTTGATTTATGATGGGGTGATCCAATAGCGATAGAGATTCAAGAAGCTTGAGCCCTCACATTGTTCGAGCTTACCATGTTAGAAAGGGCATCGGCTAATGCTAATCTATCATGTAAGCCTATATGGTGTTTACTCCTTAAAGGATAAAAATAAGTATTCTCTTTTTGTAATGGATGATCGCCATGACAGAGAATTTTATTGACGATTTCTACACCTAGCAATTGATGACACCAATCCAATTTATCTTCAATATTACAATGACTGATAGGGGATGGCTCTTTGGTGAGATTATCTATCAAGATGATTTCAGCTTTAGATTGAGCGAGTGTTTCTGCAAATTGTGGTAATAATAAAGGGGGCATAATGCTGGTTAAAAAGCTGCCAGGCCCTAATATAATGAGCTCAGCATGTTTGACGGCTTCGCAGGCTTCTTTGGTTACAGAAACTTGCGGTTCAAGGGATAAGGCTATCGGCGTATCAGTCATGTTGTCTACATTGAGTTCACCTAAAACACGATTGCCAGATGCCTCTATTGCGACGAGATGAGTGGGCTGCTCTGACATTGGAATGACCTTTGTTTCAATTTTGAGTAAGCGGCGAATTAAATTAACCGCTTCCAGTGGCCGTACGCATAATTCATCAAGCGCGAGTAAAATAAGGTTGCCTAAATTATGCCCAGCTAACTCCATTTTTCCTGAAAATCGATATTCAAATAATAGTGTGCCCATTGAGGGGCGCTCTGCTAATTCTGAGAGACAATTGCGCAAATCTCCCCAAGCAATACAATCTTGATCTGCGCGTAGACGGCCCGTGGATCCACCATTATCGGTTGTTGCAACTATGCCAGTAAGGCGGTCGCCTAAAAATGAGAGAGATGAAAGGACACGCCCAAGCCCATGGCCTCCACCAATAGCGACGACATGATTAAAGCGATTGAGAGCATTATGTTTCATGAATGCCTAGCCTTTTGTGTGTTTTAGTCGTTTTTAAAACATAAAGAAAACACATTATACATGTTTGTTCGATGTTTTCGCGATGAAATATTAACTAAGCTAGCATATAATAGGCTGAATTTGTCTATTTATTGAATAGACTAGGGCCTGTTGAGCTTTTTGAGTGTTTCTGCGACAGAGTGTGGCTTATTGGTATCAAGCAGAGCTTATGCGGTGTCGTTTATTCTTGGCTTAGGTTCAAAGGTCGCTTTACCTCCTTTCATTCATGAAGGGGTCATAAATAAGCGATAACGCAGTAGAAAGGCGCACCAAGTGCTGTTCGTAGGAAGCAGCAAAAAGCAAAATATGTTTTACTCTTTGGTGGAAGGCCTCAGTTTAAAGAACGAGGGCTTAGAATGACGAAAGGTTAGCCTTTCAATGTGATTAAAGCACATTTATCACGTGCTTAACCTCATCACAAAGAGCAGTAGTGAGCAGTAGTTCTTAAGTTAAAGTAAGGAGTTGTTGTGAAAACAGGAAAGCTAGGACGTATTACAATTGTATTGGGTTGTGTCATTATTCTGTTTGTTATTGTGCGCTTAATGTTTATTCCTTCTTTGTTAATTGAGGAACCGAGAAGTCAAAAGCTGGAAAAAAATGCAGTGCCTGTTTCTAGCATTCCTGACTTTGCAAAAATGGCAACGGTGAGTGAAAAAAAGAGGGCATTTTTTCACTATCTGAGTCCTTTGGTCCATCAGCAAAATGCCATTATTAATGACGAACGCCAGTTTTTATTTTCGATTCGCTCTGAATTGACACAAGGTAGAAGTTTGACAGAAGCCGAAGAATTTAGGTTGAATCAAATTACCGAGAAATATCAGTTTACTTTAAGAAGTCTGACTCTTCCTATTATTGATTCATTGCTGGTTAGGGTGGATACCATTCCTGAGCCTTTAGTGCTTATTCAAGCTGCGAAGGAATCGGGGTGGGGCAGTTCACGTTTTGCACGTGAAGGGTTTAATTTTTTTGGGCAATGGTGTTATAAAAAAGGGTGCGGTTTAATACCTAGATCCAGAACTCAAGGGCTTTCTCATGAAGTGGCTGTTTTTTCAAGTGTTGAAGCCTCAGTTGCAGCTTATATGCGAAATTTAAATACGAATGCTGCTTATCAATCATTTCGTAAAATTAGAGCGGATTTACGCTCGCAAGGAGAAACACCGACAGCGAAAGAATTAGTTTATGGATTGATTAATTACTCAGAACGTCAACAGGCTTATATTAATGAGTTACTTGGCTTATTACGACATAATAAAAAATATTTAGTGGACAATTATGAAACGAAACCAGCAGCCTAAAGGTTTTTTACAAAAAGGCTTACTCTTGAGTTGTGTTACTTTTACGAGTATCGCAGCGAGTGCGGCGTCTTTTTCATTGGAATATCAAGGATTTTATCAAAGGTTAAAAAAGGTGGAACAAGGTCACTTTCAATTAGTTGATATGGCTTTTTTCGTGCCAAATAAGCAAGAGTGTAGAATTATGAGTGGCAACATCTCCACGGAAAAGCATTCTTACCCTTTGACTTATAATAATGAACAACAACTCTACCTGCCTTTTGATGCTCGATTAAAGTCAGATAGGGCATTAATTAATATGGAGATTGAGGGTGATGTAAAGCATTGCGGTATTATGATGCAAGTGCGTGTAAAGCATCCTAAAAAGGCGTATAAAGCTGATAGTATTAAGCAAATACAAAACGAAATGAACGGGCTTCTCAAAAGCATGCAAGGTTTTCCAATGAAGTATTTCTTTAAACCTATATCTGGATTGAATATTGAATTTGATGAACCAACTCAAGTTTCTATCGATGGCATTCAAGTTTTTGTAGGTGAGAAATTCCATTTGGGACATAAAAAGATTGAACAGTTGTCGACCATGACATTTAGTCATGAACCTAAGTTAATGAGCCCCTGGTTTGAAAGTGATAAGTCTTAGGCGAATGGGTAAAGCATTCTCAATGGAGTGAGAATACTTTACCCTTAAAATTAAATATCGCTACCTACATTCTATATTTAATTTTAAGGGTAAAAAATAAAGTCTTTCATGTATTGAAAATGGGCAGCATTGGCAAATACAAGGGCCCAACGGTTGTGGAAAAAGCACACTGCTTGGTCTCATTTTTGGGGATCATCCTCAATGTTATAGTAATGACATTCACATATTTGGCCGAAAAAGGGGAACAGGTGAAACCATTTGGGATATTAAAAAGCAAATTGGAATGGTTTCGTCTGCATTACACTTACAATATAGAGTGAGTTGTAGTGCAATGCAGGTTGTATTATCTGGATTTTATGACTCAATAGGCTTATACACAGAGCCGACTCGTAAAGAAAGAGAGCAGGCTAAAGCATGGTTAGCCATTTTACATATGACTCAGTATGAAACAAGTAGTTTTAGGCAGCTTGATTATAGCCAACAACGGCTACTTCTCATTGCTCGTGCACTTGTCAAACAACCTAAGTTATTAATTTTAGATGAGCCATACCAAGGGCTCGATTATTTTGGTAAAAGGCTCATTCAAACCTCTGTTGACTTTATTGCTAGGGAAAATTTAAGCCAACTTCTCTATGTTTCTCATTATGAAAGCGATCATATTAATAGCATTCAAAATACTTTAGTGTTTGTTCACGATAAAGAACTTAATTGTTATCGAACAAAAATAGTGAATTAGCAAATCATATTGAAGTGGTCAACTAATTCTGGCCACGGATTTATGTTCGCGCTTAAATAATTGTTCGGATCTGTTAGGTGTTAAACC
>NZ_CANLZC010000032.1 GCF_947495455.1 uncultured Shewanella sp.
TATATCAACTAACTTATCCATATGCCCTCTGCGTGATTGATTAATCTTGGTCGAAAGATCTGATCACAAAGAGGGCTGTTAGTTCAATTTCTTATCCCGAGTTCAGGTTACATAGTTGGGATCCTCTGTTTTCAAAATTAAAACAATACGCTGAATTATGGCTAACCAGATCAATAGTATTAATAGTGCTACTTATCGGTGCACTATTAACGCTAAAACAGCCACTCATTCTATTATTAGTAGGCCTTTATCTTATTGCATTGAGTCTCGGCTTTATCATTCCTATGTCCACCAGCTCAGCCATGAAGCACGTTCATCAAGGACAAGGCATGGCCTCGTCTTTGATTGTCTTTTGCTATGCTCTAACTTCCAGTCTTTATAGTCAAATTGAAGCCAATGCTTCTTTCTCTCATAAGGACTTTATGAGTGGCTCTATTGCGATATCGACCGCACTATTAATCGGTATATTCACTTACTTGCAATATAAACACCATAAAGAGCATAATGATCATCATTAAGATCAGCCACACAGTGCCAAGTCATTAGACTCCTCAATGAAAAATAACATCAAAATCAGGTAATGTTTATTATAAAAGTGTTTATATCATTTAGAGAATAACCTAAAGACTTTACTGATTTATATAATAAAGAAACAAAAAAGCCGCAATATGCGGCTTTTAATAAAACGTTTAATTAATAAACAAGCGACTCATCAAAATTAATCTTTAACATGTTCCTTGCCTAAATAAAGCCAAGTATCAATCACAGTATCCGGATTCAGTGATACAGTATCAATGCCTTGCTCAACCAACCAAGCAGCAAAATCGGCGTGATCTGATGGACCTTGACCACAGATCCCCACATAAGCACCTTTAGCTTTAGCCGCTTTTATCGCAAGGGATAATAGGGCTTTAACCGCATCATTTCGCTCATCAAATAAATGACTAATAATGCCCGAATCTCTGTCAAGCCCAAGGGTTAGCTGAGTCAAATCATTTGAGCCAATAGAGAAACCATCGAAATACGCTAAAAATTGCTCAGCCAATAACGCATTTGAAGGTAGCTCACACATCATAATGACACGCAATCCATCTTTTCCACGCTCTAGGCCTTGCTCTTTAAGCAACTCTATAACTTGCGCCGCTTCATCAACTGTTCGCACAAAGGGGATCATGATCTCAACATTCGTCAAGCCCATTTCATTGCGCACCCGTTTAATCGCCTCACATTCTAATGCAAAACAATCACGGAACGACTCAGAAATATAACGGCTAGCCCCACGGAAACCTAACATAGGATTTTCTTCTTCCGGCTCATAACGATCGCCACCTACAAGGTTTGCGTATTCGTTAGACTTGAAATCTGACATACGCACAATGACTTTCTTTGGATGGAAAGCCGAAGCTATGGTCGCAATCCCCTCCACAAGGCGAGCAACATAAAATTCAACTGGTGATGAATAACCGGCTATCATTTCATGAATTTCAGCCTGAAGTTCTGCATCTTGCTGGTTGAATTCTAATAAGGCTTTTGGATGGATACCAATCATGCGATTAATAATAAACTCGAGGCGGGCAAGACCCACACCTTCATTAGGCAAACGAGCAAAGTCAAAGGCTCTATCAGGATTCCCCACATTCATCATGACTTTCATCGGTAAATCAGGCATCGCATCCACTCGGGATGAAACTACATCGAATTCTTGAATCCCCTCATAAATAAAGCCTGTATCACCTTCAGAACAAGATACGGTCACAGCCTGACCATTTTTGATTTGCTCTGTTACGTCACCACAACCTACCACTGCAGGTACACCCAGCTCACGTGCAATAATCGCGGCATGACATGTTCGGCCTCCTCGGTTAGTCACAATGGCACTGGCGCGCTTCATAATCGGTTCCCAATCAGGATCCGTCATGTCTGTTACCAATACATCACCTGGTTGAATTTGATCCATGTCATCAATCGATGCTAATACCTTCGCCACACCACTGCCTATCTTATGGCCAATAGCACGCCCTTCAGATAACACTTCACCTTTCGTTTTCAGATGATAACGCTCGATAAGTTGAATATCTTCGCGAGAGCGGACGGTTTCAGGACGCGCTTGCACAATATAAAGTTTGCCATCATTGCCGTCTTTTGCCCATTCGATATCCATGGCACGGCCATAATGCTTTTCGATGATCATGGCTTGTTTCGCCAATTCCATCACTTCATTATCATTAATTGAAAATTCACGACGCTTTTGTGCCTCTACGTCTTCGATTTGAACTTGTTTACCATGCTCAACAGAATCGGCATAAACCATTTGAATCAATTTACTGCCGATATTACGACGAACAACAGACTGATGTCCGGCCGTTAAACTGGGTTTATGCACATAAAACTCATCTGGGTTTACCGCGCCTTGTACCACCATTTCACCTAAACCAAAAGATGACGTAATAAAGACAACATCATCATTACCTGATTCGGTATCCATAGTAAACATCACACCGGATGCCGCTTTATCAGAACGTACCATACGCTGTATACCTGCTGACAAAGCCACGCCTTTGTGATCATAACCTTGATGAACACGGTATGAAATCGCGCGATCGTTAAACAATGACGCAAAAACATGTTTAATCGCAATCAGCACTGCTTCATAGCCTTTAACGTTTAAAAATGTTTCTTGTTGTCCGGCAAATGACGCATCAGGCATATCTTCTGCCGTTGCACTGGACCGCACAGCAAATGATGCTTCACTGGTTTGTGTTGACAATTTATCATATGACTCATGAATCACCTTTTCAAATTCAGCATGAAAAGGCGTATCTATGATCCATTGTCTGATCTGTGCACCAGCTGTAGCGAGTGCATTCACATCATCTACATCGAGTGTTTCTAGTACATCATAAATTTTTTGGTTGAGTCCGCTTTGCTCGAGAAATTCATTAAACGCAAAGGAAGTCGTAGCAAAACCGCCTGGAACTTGAACGCCAGCGTTTGCTAAGTTACTGATCATTTCACCTAGTGACGCGTTCTTACCGCCAACCTTGTTGACGTCACCCATACCTAATTCTTGATACCAGAGTACGTATTGCTGCACAGTTCTATCTCCGCAAGTTTATTTCAGTGTGGCCCCTTCACATCAGGGCTGGAGCATTTTACACTCCACGGCAAGCAGCGTAAATCTATAATTTTATTTGTAATTTTATTACTACAAGAGGCCAACAAATTGAGAAAAGTATTCTACATTTCAGACGGAACAGCCATCACAGCAGAAGTGTTTGGGCACGCAGTTTTATCTCAATTTCCAGTTGAGTTTGATGCACTTACCATACCCTTTGTTGAAACAGAAAAGAAAGCAACTGAAGTCAAGCAACAAATAAATGATTGTTTTATTACAACAGGTGAAAGACCGATTGTGTTCCACTCCATTGTAAAACCGGAGATCAGGGACATTATTTACAGTAGCGAAGGGCTTGATTACGATTTTTTAAACACCTTTGTTGCTCCATTAGAACAACAATTAGGCATGTGTGCCGTCCCCGCACTTCATCGAACCCACGGTAAAACCAATGAAAGTTACGAAACCCGCATTGAAGCCATTAACTACGCCATGGATAACGACGATGGCCAAACCATGAAGCACATGGATGAAGCCGACTTAATCCTTCTTGGCGTCTCTCGCTGTGGAAAAACCCCCTCCAGTCTTTATCTTTCTATGCAATTTGGTATAAAAGCGGCCAATTACCCCTTTACCGAAGATGATATGGACAACCTAACACTCCATGCCGCATTAAAACGTAATAAGGAAAAACTCTTTGGCTTAACCATTAATCCTGACAGATTGCATGAAATACGCCAAAGCCGCATGCGAAACAGCCGCTACTCATCACTTAGGCAATGCCGAATGGAAGTCAAAGAAGTGGAAATGATGTACCGTAAAGAGCGTATTCCATTCGTGGATACCACTAATCACTCTGTAGAAGAAATCGCCACAAAAATTCTAGAAGTCACAGGCCTTAAACGGCATATGTTTTAATCATCAAGAGAAAAACCGTTAGCGAAAAGCCATCAGAAAAGACAGCATTGGCCATATTCCCCTTAATTGATGGGGTCAGTCAGCAGAAGTTGTCGGCAACAAAATAAGCTTCCTCATTTGAGGAAGCCTTAATGGAAGAAGCCTTAATGATTGATAAAAGATGCGTTAACAATGCCCATCTTTCACATTGTTATCATTCATTCTAAAAAGAATATTTAACGCCTAAGGTAATCGTTGAGTTTTGATTATCTAATCCGGCACCATCAGAATAATAAGAGGTCTCTCCCGTCTGATTATTAATTAGTGTCATATCGGCCTTAGCTTCAGAATATTGACTGTAAACGTATTCGGCAAATAAGGTGACACTTTGCGTATAATGGTAATTATAATTGACGGACACAGAGAACAAGTCAGCCGATTCATTACTTTTCTCATAGAAAGTCAAATCACGTTGATAGTGATTGTCCTTATCTTTAGCATTTACCCATGGACTCCATTTAAGTTGCAGACTGATGTCAGACTGTTGAAATCGATAAAGACCTGCTAACCCTAAATAAAGAGCACTGAATTCTTGTTTATAATCAATGCCCACGGTATTGGGAAAAACGCCCACATTCGCGCCATTATCATAAGAATAAGTGCCGCCTATTCCATCCCATTTAAAGGTGTTGTATTAGTATCAGCTGAATAAACCTATTCCAAAGTTCAATATACCTTTGTACAATTGATACATATAGATACATATAGATACGTAAAATACAGTTTAGCTTTAAATATTTCCGTTATGAGATCATATGTTTTTAATTCGTTAATTTTTTTATTTTTTATATGTTTGTTTACTAACCAAGTTACAGCTGGTGTATATTATGACGATTGGGTCACAAAAGATGTTCCAGAAGAAACAAAACACACTACATTGTACTATGGAAAGGCAAGATGTGAATTTAGACTAATAATGCCACCTCCAAACAATCAATTGAAGTCGGAATTTATACATATTGCTAAAAAGGATGCGACAAGTAAAGCATGGGTTTCTAAAAAAGTTTATGCACCTTTGATAACTCAGCACAAAGCAGAGGAACGTCATCCTTACACGTGTAAAGCTATTGAAAAGCTGCCTCATTCATATGTAAAAGAAGAAGTTATTAAATATAAAACGGTACATGAACCTATACAGCCATTTCCTTCTTCAGTCGTTTATAAGCCTGGAGCATGTAAGAATAAAGTTAGAAAAGAAACAATTGTGACTTCTCTTGGGCATACTAGCGCTAATAATATGAAAGTTTATGCATCAGCCCAAGGGAAAAAAAGCTATATGAATCTACAAATGCATAGAACACTTATAGATCCTGAGTTTGCATCAAGTAAAAATTTTCCGAATACACTTATTTATGATGGTGTGCCAACTTCCTTTGTGGGTTATGAAGTAAATACAAGTAAAGAAGAGCAATCAGTTAGGTTCAGAGTTAAACTTGACGATGGGTCAAGTTTCTATGCTCACGACTTTGCTGCACAATGTAAATAATTCTTCAAGACGATAGTAATTAACTGGCCTCCGGCAAAGCCGGAGGCTTATTGGAATGACACCCTAAAAGGGCTTAAATAAATACCCAAGGCCCCCTACATTCCTAATTTCAATTGCTCCCAATGCATATCAGAGGGCATTCACTATTCTGTGTCAGTAATATCATTTCCTCATCCAAACCAACTGTAGAAACATAATAGCCTCTTGCCCAAAAAGCCTCTCCATTGAAATTTTTTTGCCGTCCCTTAAACTGACGAGCAATTGAAATAGCACTTTTACCTTTCATAAAACCCACAACGTTAGATACTGAAAATTTGGGTGGAATACTCAAACACATATGAACATGATCTGGCATTAGATGCCCTTCTTCGATCACAACTCCTTTTTGACGAGCTAGTTCGTGAAAGACTTCGCCCAGAGGGTTTACATTACCTCTAAAGTGAATCTATTTACTCTCATCATTTTCTCATCCTAATGTAAAATGATTTTAACTTAAGAACCATTTTACATTCAACCCTCAACTCATTTTGAAATAAAAAAATAGGCACTGCCAAAAGATGCACAATTGAGTATAATCAAGACAATTAACATTAAGTCCATTAAACACGCGGTATCATGCATGACCATCAAAACAGACGAACTACGCACCTCCCTTTTATGCAAAGTCATTTCACCTGCGCAATTAGCTTCTGAATACCCTTTAACACAAGCCGCTGCCGATTACCTTATTAAACAAAGGCGAGAAGTTGAAGCCATTATCAGCGGTGAAGATCAACGCTTATTGGTGATCATAGGTCCTTGCTCAATTCATGATACTAAAGCGGCATTAGAATATGCAGCACGTCTTGCTAAATTGCATCAGGAACTCAAGGATGATTTATGTATTGTGATGCGTGTTTATTTTGAAAAACCCAGAACCATAGTGGGATGGAAAGGCCTCATCTCAGATCCCGATCTTGATGGTAGTTTCAGTCCCAATAAAGGCTTGCGCATGGCAAGGCAGTTATTACAACAAATCACTGAACTTAAATTGCCAATTGCCACAGAATTTTTAGATATGGTCAATGGCCAATACATTGCCGATCTGATCACATGGGGTGCCATTGGCGCTCGAACCACTGAAAGCCAAATTCATCGAGAAATGGCCTCAGCCCTGTCTTGCCCCGTTGGCTTTAAAAATGGCACTGATGGCAATATTAATATTGCCGTCGATGCCGTTCGTGCCGCTCAAGTCCCGCATATTTTCTATTCACCCGATAAAGATGGTGCTATGGCGGTTTATCGCACTCATGGTAATCCTTATGGCCATATTATCTTAAGAGGCGGTAAACAGCCTAACTACAAGGCCGAAGATATTGCCACTGCCAGCCAACAACTCACCAGCCTAGGTATCACTCCACGCATGGTAGTCGATTTCAGTCATGGTAATAGTCAAAAGCAGCATAAACAACAGCTTAATGTTGCTAAAGACATTATGGAACAAATGAGACAAGGCTCTACTGCGATAGCAGGGATAATGGCTGAAAGCTTTATACTTGAAGGCAGCCAAAAAGTAATCCATGATCAGCCCCTTGAATACGGTAAGAGTATTACCGATGCTTGCTTACATTGGAATGATTCAGAAAAACTCTTAAGAGACTTAGCAAAAGCCTCTCGTGATAGACGTGAATATTTGCGTAAACACAAGCTATAATCTCATCCTATCACAGCGACTGACGATATGAATAAAGGCCTTACCAAAGGCCTTGATACTTTTATTTACACTCTAATATCTTTAATTAACAGCATTAATCACAAGCAGTTAAATCAGCGAAAGTTAAACACTTGTTTTATTGCTGTTCTTTTTTAGGCAATATCACTATAATCTCGCTCGAATTTTATCCGTATAATCTCAGGTTGTAGTATGTCCTTTGCCAACAAATCAATATCCAAAACCATGGCGCTTCGAATTGAACAGTCAGAAGCCAGAGTCATTAAAGTGGTTTTTCCATCATTAACCAATCATCACAACACGCTTTTTGGTGGTGAAGCACTATCTTGGATGGATGAGACCGCGTTTATTGCTGCAACACGCTTTTGCCGTAAAACCTTAGTAACGGTGAGTTCTGATAAAATTGATTTTAAAAAATCCATTCCAGCAGGCACCTTAGCGGAAATAGTAGCTCGCGTCATTCATGTGGGAAACACTTCAATCAAAGTTGAAGTAAATATTTTTGTCGAAAATATGTATGCCGACATAAGAGAGCACGCCATTAAAGGCGTATTTACTTTCGTTGCTATTGATAAAAACAGGCAACCGACACCCGTTTGGCAAGATCCTATTGAAAGTCATTAATAGTGTGCTATACCTCCTATCTAACTCTAGAGTAACAACCTAGACAACATACATTGATGGATAAAAAGCGCTGTTTTTCTATCCATCAAAATCAGCACATTTCTAATGCTCAACGGATTTCACCATAATGAAATAATAAACGGCTTCCCTTTGGATCTCTGTTCTTAAACAGCCTTATTACTCGACATATAAACAACAATAAAAGTCACAATAAAAAATAAAAAAATAAAGATTAATACAATATAAAAACAAAAATTAATAAAACAATATTAATAAATACATTGAAAACCAAATTAAACATAAAATAAACAAAATTAAAACACAAAATAAACACAAGTAAAAAAAAACCTTTTGCAAAGCAATATTATGTCATGATTCAATGAGTTTAATTAATAACATTGTTCAACAAACCTCTATCAATTAAATCAAAAAAAACAAAAAATGACTATTTTTTTGATTTAAAAGTCACTTTATTGGTAATTAGGAATAAAATCGATAGAATAACGAATACATAATCTGTTACATTAAACTTATTCCCGCACCACAAACTTAACATTAGATAAATTCATGAAGTCTGAAAAATTAACGATTATTATTGCGGATGATCATCCTTTATTTAGAAATGCACTAAGACAAGCATTAACTAGCGTATTCACTCATACTCTCTGGTATGAAGCCGATAGCGCAGATGCATTACAGTCATCATTGGATAATCCCAAATTAAATCCTGATCTCGTATTATTAGATTTACAAATGCCAGGTTCAAATGGTTACTCTACTTTGATCCATTTAAGAGCACATTATCCCAGTATTCCCGTGGTTGTTATTTCAGCTTACGAAGATAACGATACCATTAGCAGAGCGATGCATTATGGCAGTTCAGGGTTCATTCCAAAATCTGCTTCTATGGATACACTGGCTAATGCGATTTCCACTGTACTATTAGGTGATTTTTGGTTACCTGAAGGCGTTGAATTACAAGAAGTCGATAATGATGATGATGTCAATCAGATGGCCTGTAAGTTAAAAACACTAACGCCTCAACAATATAAAGTATTACACATGTTTGCAGAGGGGCTACTGAACAAACAAATAGCCTATGACTTGTCGGTATCTGAAGCGACGATTAAAGCCCATGCTACGGCTATTTTCAAAAAACTAGGCGTCAGAAATCGAACCCAAGCCGTCATCTCATTAAAACAATTGGAAATGAAAAAAAGCCCGATAGAATAACACTAATACGGGCTTTGGTGCGTAATATTCCCATTAGAAATCCATAATGATTTTTAATGGGAAAAATCAATTTTCAAAGCAAGCATATTAAAAATACTTAGCATGAAACGCTAAATGTTCTTCAATAAAACTCGCAATAAAATAATAACTATGATCGTACCCTGGTTGCATTCTTAATGTTAACGGATAAGATTCTTGTTCAATAAAATCATGTAAACTTTCAGGCTTAAGCTCTTTTTCTAAAAAAGGATCGTCCAAACCTTGATCAATCAAAATAGGCGTAGAAATCCCCTTACTCCGCATTAATTCAACGGCATCATATTGCTTCCATGAATCAAGATCTTCCCCTAAATAAGCAGTAAAGGCCTTTTTTCCCCATGGTGATGACATAGGATGACAAATAGGACTAAATGCAGAAATAGACGTATATCGCTCAAATGTTAGCCCTAACACTAAAGCACCATGCCCCCCCATTGAATGACCCGAAATAGCCCGTTTATCACTGACAGCAAAGTTGGCTTCAATAAGCTCAGGTAATTCCGTCAGCACATAATCAAACATGCGATAATGCTTAGCCCAAGGTGCCTGAGTGGCGTTAAGATAAAACCCCGCCCCTAACCCCAAATCGTAGGCGCCATCTTGAGCATCGGCAACACCTTCTCCTCTCGGACTCGTATCCATTGCAACAATGGCAATACCAAGCTTGGCGGCAATGCCTAAAGCGCCTGCTTTTTGCATAAAGTTTTCATCAGTACAGGTCAGTCCCGATAACCAATACACAACAGGCACAGGCTTAACTAGACTTTGAGGCGGCAAAAAAATAGCAAAACGCATTTCACACTTAAGACTTGCCGACATATGTTGATACTGTTGATGTAACCCACCAAACACTTTATTACTGCTAAGCAAAGTCAGGGGCGATTTATTTTCCATTAACCATTTCCTCAATCGCTAAAAGTGGATCACACTTCGAATACTTTTTCCTTCATGCATTAATTCAAATGCCTCATTAATACGCTCAAGTTCCATTGTATGGGTAATGAAATCATCAAGTTTAAAATCACCTTGCAAGTAACGCTCAACGATCTCAGGTAATTCAGAGCGCCCTTTCACTCCGCCAAATGCAGAACCTTTCCATACACGCCCAGTGACTAATTGAAACGGTCTTGTACTGATCTCTTTTCCGGCGCCAGCCACGCCAATAATCACAGACTCACCCCAACCTTTATGACAACATTCAAGGGCTGAACGCATCACATCAACATTTCCGATACATTCAAAAGAGTAATCCACCCCACCCTCTGTCAATTCGGTAATGACCTCGGCAATAGGTTTGTCATAGTGTTTAGGGTTAATGCAGTCTGTGGCCCCTAATTTTTGCGCTAATTCAAACTTACTCTCATTGATATCAATGGCAATGATACGGCTCGCTTTAGCCATTGCAGCCCCAATAATCGCTGAGAGTCCAATGCCACCTAGACCAAAAATGGCCACCGTCGCCCCAGATTCAACTTTCGCGGTATTTAATACCGCCCCCATGCCTGTTGTCACACCACAACCTAACAAACACACTTCCTTCAATGGCGCCTCAGGATTGACCTTTGCAAGAGAAATTTCAGGTAATACAGTATATTCAGAAAAAGTAGAACATCCCATATAATGATAAATAGGCTCACCATCTTTATAAAAACGCGTCGTTCCATCAGGCATAACACCTTTGCCTTGGGTTTCACGAATTTTTTGACATAAATTGGTTTTACCTGACAAACAAAACTTACATTCACCGCACTCAGGCGTATAAAGCGGAATAACATGATCCCCTACCGAGAGACTGGTCACTCCTTCCCCAACAGATTCTACAATGCCGCCACCTTCATGGCCTAAGATACAAGGGAAAATACCTTCAGGATCATCACCCGATAGGGTAAAAGCATCAGTATGACACACACCCGTTGCCACTATTTTAATGCGCACTTCACCCGCTTTAGGTGGCATGACATCCACGATTTCCATCGATAATGGCTGTCCAACTTTCCAAGCAACCGCGGCTTTTGATTTAATAATTTCTGCTGACATATCCTGTCCTATATAAAGTTTAAACCCATAAGTTTCATTAAAATCATTATATTCATTACCCAAAAAATGATAATCATATAAAATTGAAAATAACTTTTACTGTATAGTAATAATATAAGGCTGAGTATCAGTATTTATCACAATGAGTAAAGCATCATGTTAAGTTGGGAAGGCGTTTGCGAGTTTGTGGCTGTCGCCGAAACAGAAAGCTTCACCTTGGCAGCGAAAAAGCTCAGTATTTCTACGGCTCAAGTCAGTAGACAAATCACGGCTCTAGAAGCAAGGTTGGCCGCAAAGCTGTTTTATCGCACCACACGTAAGGTCTCTGTGACAGAAGTTGGTAAAATTTATTATCAACATTGTCGCCAAATATTAGACGGTTTAGATGAAGCAGAACGTGCTATCACGAACCTTCACTCTACTCCTCGCGGCCATTTGAAGTTAACCGCCCCTAATACTTATGGGGAGCGCACCATAGCGCCATTAATCAACAACTTTATCGCTCGTTATCCAGAGCTAAATGTTCAACTTCACCTCACCAATAAACCATTAGATCTGGTGGATGAAGGCTTTGATTTAGGGATCCGCTTAGGCCATTTAGAAGCTTCCAGTATGATGGCAAAACAATTATCAACACGCAAACTCCATGTCTGTGCATCGCCTGAGTATATTCAACGTCATGGTCTCCCTAACCAATTAAGCGATCTTGAACACCATAATTGCTTATTGGGAACAAAAGATTATTGGCAATTTTATGATCAAGGAAAAAGACGCAGTATTCGTGTCAAAGGCAATTTACGCTGTAATAGTGGCCAAGCCCTCACCGATGCGGCGTTAAAAAGCATAGGTATTGTGCAGCTACCTGACTATTATGTGCGCCCCTATATTCAACAAGGTTTACTGGTTAATCTTATTGAAAAATACATAGATTCAGACGGAATTTGGGCCATCTATCCCCATAATCGCCATTTATCACCTAAAGTAAGAATGCTCGTGGATTATTTAGCCGAGAAGTTAAACCAATAAAGGGTTATTTATCAAAATTAAGGGAGAGGTAATTACACTCTCCCTATACTGGTATGAATTACTGAGATTTGATTAAACTGGACATTAATCCCTTTAACGCTGCTGGTTTAACCATTTTGGCCATAAATTCATAACCTCGTTGATGAACATCATCAATTAATGTTTTTTGAGTATTGGCCGTGATCAAAATCCCCGGAATAGACTTACCAAAGTGAGCACGAATACCATCCATAGCATCGACACCATTTTGACCATCATCAAGATGGTAATCAGATAAAATAATATTTGGCACGACATCTAAACGGATCAATAATGCTTTTGCCTCCTCAAAAGAAGCTGCACAGAAAACCTGGCACTGCCAACGGGTTAATAAAGATTCCAGCCCTGCGAGAATAGCCTCTTCATTATCAATACATAACACCTTAATACCCGCTAAAGGCTGCATTAAAGAAGGCTTCACACTCACCTGAGACTTAACAACGGGTTGTCCATATGGAATGCAAATGGAAAACAGTGATCCCTTAGCGAGCCTTGATGTCACGTTAATTTTATGTTTTAGCACACGACTAATTCGGTCTACTATCGCTAATCCTAATCCTAACCCGCTCACTTGCTTAGTCTCTGGATTTTCAAGTCGCTTAAATTCTCTGAAGATATGACTCAAATCAGACTCTGCGATGCCACATCCGGTATCAATCACTTGAATTTCTAACCCATGTCTGCGATGGCGACAACCTAATAGCACACGCCCTCCTTTCGCATAACGATAGGCATTGGTCAAAAAGTTTTGTAATACACGCCGCAATAAATAAGGATCAGAATTAACCGTTGCCGAACAGGACACATAACTAAAATCGATATCACAATCTGCTGCCATAGCCTCAAATTCTATCGCCAATTCACTCAATAGCTGATTAATCATAAAATCTTTACGATTCACATCCACCGTACCAGAATCCAGCTTTGAAATATCAAGCAGATCCGTTAATAACTCACCCGCCGCTTTCAATGAACTGCCAATATGCGATAAGGTTTCCTTACCGGCTTGAGTCAAATCAGGATCTTGAGATAAAGAAGCAGAAAACAAACGTGCAGCGTTAAGCGGTTGCATCAAATCGTGACCCACTGCGGCTAAGAAGCGACTTTTAGAGGCATTCGCTTTTTCTTCTTCTGCTTTTGCTCGAATTAACTGTGCATTTAAAACAGACAACTCATGTGTTCTAGCTGTTACCCGTGTCTCTAACGTATCATTCATTTCTTGTAGCGCTCTGGCTTGTTCTCGATATTGAGTAATATCAGTAAAGGTCATCACAAAGCCCCCACTAGGAATAGGATTACCTTGCACCTTAATCACACGGCCATCTTGTCGCTCCCTTTCTGAAACATGGGCTGAGCCTTGACGCATAAATGCCACTCGTTTAGCGACCTGTTCCTCAATATCACCTTCACCGCAATACCCCCTCACTGCATTAAAATGGATCACATCAGCAATAGGCATGCCTGCTTTTAAAAACTCAGGAGGATAATCATATAACTTAGCGTATTTATCGTTCCAAGCGACTAAATTTAAGTCTTTATCGACCACACTCATGCCTTCATAAGCGTGCTCTATTGCCCCACGTAACATTTCTTGGCTTAACATAATTTTTGAAGAAGCATCATCAACCAAATTAAACACTTCATCAATAGCTAAATCTCTGCCATGTACGACAGAGTCCATCACCAAAGCCGCACTTGAACCGCCTAAGATCCCCGCCAATAAATGCTCAGTTTGTCTCACCAATTCTGGCGCAGCCACTTTATCACGCATGTCACTCTTTACTGAATCTTCTGAAAATTGAGCAAAGCTATCATAAGCCGCAGATGGACTCATAAAACGACTCGCCAACAGCAATAGATCTTGATGAGTGATTGACATAGACCGATTTGTTGACGGGCCTTTTAATGTTCCCGGTGTCACAAAAGCACGGGCTTGCATCCTTTCAACCACCCCCGCGCGACACCAAATAGATCCCAGAATATAGCCTAAAATATTCGCCAGCAAAGCATATGAAATATCAATGGCATCAGGTTTTATCATCGGCATCAAATCAACATGGAGTACTTGCCCACCAACCGAATCCATCACCTCTTGCCATAAAATCACAAACCAAACACTAAAGCCGGTTATTAAACCAGTAAACACTCCCCCACGATTACCATGAGTCCAATACATACCGCCAATCAATGCTGGAGCCAATTGAGCAAAAGCACCAAAAGATAAAATACCTAAGCCCGCTAATGAACGACTATCGAGCAAAGCGAGATAACAGACATAACCCATGCCTAATATCAGGATAATGGTTAGCCGTCTCACATTCAGTAGCACACTGGAAAAATCACTAAAGTTTTTCTGTTTTATTTGCTCAGTGCGAAGCATAATGGGAACAACCCATTCATTACTCACCATGACACTTATCGTCACAACAGCAACAATAACCATGCCTGTTGCGGCTGAAATCGTACCCAAAAGCGCAATAATCGATAAAGAAGGATGCTGCAGCACTAAGGGTAAATTAACCACATAACTATCCGGTGATACCACATCCCCTAAAATACTTTTCCCTGCTAAGGCGATAGGGATCACAAATAATGCAAATAAAATTAAATAAAGTGGGAATAGCCAACGCGCTTTAACTAAGGTTTTCTCACTGTCACATTCCACCATCATGACGTGAAATTGTCTAGGCATACATAAAAAAGCGGCCATACCAACAAAGAGCTCAGGCAATAACGACATAAAGTTAAAGTCAGTTTTTTTTATCACATTTTGACTGACTGCGTTTTGCCACAAATCGCCCACGCCATCAAACACATCAAATACTATGATTAAACCAATTAATAAGAAAGCAACGAGCTTCACCATTGATTCAAACGCAATCGCCAATATCATGCCAGGATTATGCTCCGTCGCATTCAGCTTTTGCGTCCCAAATAAAATCGCAAATAACGCTAAAATAACCGTAATAATTAAGGCTTCCGTTTGAGTATCAAATAATCCCTCACCTTGCTGAAACAAACTCATACCAAATATCATGGCTTTTAACTGCAGAACGATATAAGGCATGATGGCGAAAAGCGCAATCAAAGTCACAATAGCCGCCAGAACTTGCGATTTACCATATCTTGCTGCAATAAAATCAGCAACAGAAGTAATGTTATGGTTTTTTGTCACCATCACTATTTTCTTCACTAATCCAAAGCCGACAGTAAAAAACAATAATGGCCCGATAAATATGGGTAAAAAAGACCAAAGATCTTCTGCTGATTGACCCACAGTACCTAAAAAACTCCAAGAAGAACAATACACACCTAAACTCAGCGCATAAATCCACACTTGCATACGTTTAGTAATGCGAGTAAACCAACGTTCAGCTCCCCAAGCTAATAAAAATAATGTTAAAGCATATAAAATGGCTGTTGCGCTGATAATAATTGTAAACTTCATAACTCTCTCGTGTTTAAGATACGCCAAACTTTGATAATGAGTTCAACAACCCTTAATTTAACTCTCAATATAACCGCTAAATCATATATCACTTGAAAAGATCTGTTTTCATTCACTAAAAGTAATTACCTCAAAAGGCTAATGTGTAGTTTATCTAGAATAAAAACTAACAGCTATCAAATTAAGACAAGACATTCTTTGAAATAAAGCCTTTGCGCATTCAATAAAATAACCCCACAAAAAAAACTACAAACCACAACAATAAAACCCAAACAAAAACAAGTAAAAAACAAATGAGAAACAAATGAGAAACAAAAAAGAGTCAAAACAAAACGATTGACAACAAAAAGCCTTGTCTTTGAACTGGTTCAAGCCAAAATTTAATGCTATTTTAAAATGACTTTCTCGCCTGCACATTAACAGGGAATGCCAATGAAAGCTCAATCTCTCTACAAAGTTCCAAGTACTATAGCCGAAAAAACACGGGTTAATGATGAACAATATAAAAAAATGTACCAAGAGTCTGTCATTAACCCTACAGGATTTTGGCGAGAACATGGTAAACGTATTGACTGGATCAAGCCTTATACTCAAATAAAAAAAACCTCATTTGACGATCATAATCTTTATATAAAATGGTTTTATGATGGCACGCTCAACGCTTCAGCTAACTGCCTTGATAGGCACCTAAAATACGATAAAAACAAACTTGCCATCATTTGGGAGAGCGACGATGCCCAAAAGCAGCGTACCTTGACTTACCAGGAATTACACAAGCAAGTCAGTCAATTCGCCAATGGTTTATTAAGCCAAGGTGTTAGGCGTGCAGATGTTGTCACGATTTATATGCCAATGATCCCAGAAGCCATTATCGCCATGTTAGCTTGTGCGAGAATTGGAGCGATACATTCAGTGATCTTTGGAGGATTTTCCCCAGAATCCATTGCAGCAAGGATCATTGATGGGCAATCTAAAGTGGTCATTACTGCCGACGAAGGCGTCAGAGCAGGCCGGATCATTCCATTGAAAAATAATGTCGATGAAGCCATATCACACACGAATGTCACTTGTGTAGAGAAAGTCATTGTCATTGAACATACTTCTGGCGACGTGACATGGCATAAAGAAAGAGATATCAGTTGGCATGCACTCATGAATACCGCATCAGAGCATTGTCCCTATGAAGAAATGTCCGCCGAAGATCCCTTATTTCTGCTTTATACATCGGGATCCACTGGCAGCCCTAAAGGAGTTTTACATACCACAGGTGGCTACATGGTCTATGCATCCATGACCCATGAGTACATTTTTGATCATAAAAAAGACGATATTTATTGGTGTACTGCCGATGTAGGATGGATAACGGGCCACTCCTATATGGTCTATGGTCCGCTGGCTAATGGCGCAACCATTTTAATGCATGAAGGTGTGCCTAACTATCCTAGCCCTTCACGGTTAGGCGAAATGATCGATAGACATAAAGTCACCACCTTATACACTGCCCCCACCTTAATACGTTCACTCATGGCGGAAGGAAAAGAGAAATTTGCAAACTTTGATGGCAGTTCATTGCGTATTCTAGGCACTGTTGGCGAGCCAATAAATCCTGAAGCTTGGCGCTGGTATCATGACACCATAGGCAAACAAGCATGTCCGATTGTTGATACTTGGTGGCAAACTGAAACTGGCGGTGTGTTGATCACTCCACTACCAGGTGCGACAAACACTAAGCCTGGATCAGCCACCCGTCCATTTTTTGGTGTTCAACCTGCACTGGTTGATAATCAAGGTCATTTATTAGAAGGCGAAAACGAAGGAAATTTAGTGATTCTTGACTCATGGCCAGGGCAAATGAGAACCATTTATGGGGATCATGACCGTTTTATTTTAACTTACTTTAAAACATTCAACGGCATGTATTGTACAGGCGATGGTGCACGACGAGATGAAGATGGTTACTATTGGATCACAGGCCGTGTTGATGATGTGATCAATGTTGCAGGGCACCGTTTAGGCACAGCTGAAATTGAAAGTGCGTTAGTCGCTCACCCTCATGTCGCTGAAGCCGCCGTTGTCGGGTACCCTCATGAAATTAAAGGCCAAGGTATCTATGCATACGTCACCTTAAACACAGGCATTAATGAAACTGATCAATTAGCACAAGAACTCATCAAATGGGTGAGAAAAGAAATTGGGTCAATCGCCACCCCAGATCTCATCCAGTGGGCCCCCAGCCTTCCAAAAACTCGCTCAGGAAAAATAATGCGACGATTTTTGAGAAAAATTGCCGCAAATGAGACGACACAATTAGGCGATGCTTCCACTCTCGCCGATCCTACCGTCATCGACGCTTTAATAGCCAGTCGATTAAATCGATAGTCGCTCACTCTTTCGAGTCCAACTCGAGCCCAACGACTCGAAAGAGACAAAATCATGATAAAATTCATCAGTGCTGGTATGCTTACAGCAAACAAATATCATGATAATGCTAAGTGAAATTAAGAGACTACCAACAAGATTCCGTCGATGCCGCTATCAGTCACTTTAAAAAAACAACGGATTCAGCAGTATTGGTACTGCCCACTGGCGCAGGAAAAAGTATCGTCATTGCCCAGCTCGCAAAAATTGCAAAAGGACGAGTACTGGTTCTCACCCACGTAAAAGAGTTAGTGGCACAAAATGCAGAAAAAGTTGGCTTGCTCACCACTGCCGCTAGCATTTATTCAGCTGGATTGAAACAAAAGTCCACTACAGGTAAAACAGTAGTTGCTAGCATTCAATCTGCGGTAAAAAAACCTCAACAATTTAATGAAGCTTTTTCAATAGTGATTATCGATGAGTGCCACCGTGTCAGCAATGAAAAAACCAGTCAGTATCAGCAATTATTAACACACCTTTTCAAACAAAATCCAAAATTAAAATTACTGGGGTTAACCGCTACCCCTTATCGTTTAGGAATAGGGTGGATATATCGACACCATTACCATGGAAAAGTCGGTAACCCTGAGAACGCCATTTTTGAGAAATGCATTTTCGAACTGCCCATTCGTCCTCTCATAAAGTCAGGCTTTCTGACTCAACCAATAATGTTAGATGGTCTATCGGCCCAATATGACTTTAGCCAACTCACACCCTCAAAGACTGGTGAATATTCAGAAAGTGAAATCGACTCATTACTTAACCATTCTGGGCGAGCAACAACAGCCATTATAAAACAACTTATTGAGTTAGCTAAAACCCGTCAGGGGATTATTATTTTCGCAGCAACCATCAGACATGCACAAGAAATCATGACTCAGTTGGCTTGTGAAACTGCAGTACTCATTACAGGAAACACCTCAAGCCAAGAAAGAGATGATTACATTGCCGCCTTTAAAGCAAAGAAAATTAAATTTTTAGTTAATGTCTCTGTTCTCACAACAGGGTTCGATGCACCTCATGTTGATTTAATTGCCATAATGCGCCCCACGGCATCCGTCAGTTTATTTCAGCAAATGATTGGCCGAGGCCTTAGGATCTGTGAAAACAAGCATGATTGCCTTGTCATTGATTATGCCGCCAACGGCTATGATCTGTATTTTCCCGAGGTTGGCCAAATAAAACCTAATAGTAAAAGTAAGCCAGTACAAGTACTCTGTCCTATATGTCAATTTGCCAATATTTTCTGGGGAATAATCGATGAAGATGGCGATATTATCGAACATTTTGGTCGACGATGTCAGGGACTTATTACAAAAGCTCCAAACCAAAAACAGATCCAATGTGATTTTAGGTTTCGTTCTAAGTCTTGCCCCCAATGTGGCGAAGAAAACGATATTGCCGCCAAAATTTGTCAACATTGTCAATCGACACTGGTCGATCCGGATAAACGCCTTAAAGAAGTGTTGCAGCAAAAACACCATCACCTGTTTAAATGTCAGACCATGCTATTTGAAGATCTCGATACACAATTGCTTGTACGTTATATCGATGTTGATGGGAATGATTTTGTACAGCGCTTTTCAATGAAAACACCTGCACAGATCAGAGCCTTATATGCTATTTTTATCCACTCTCACACACGAACTCCCGGTATGCCACATCCTAAATACAAAGCACCCAAAGACATCATTCAACATGCAGATAATTTCAGAAAACCCGATCTTCTATTATTGAAAAAGAATAAAAACCGTTGGGATCTCATCGACACCTTCTTCGATTACCAAGGTCGATACCAAACAGATAGACTCGTTGAATTTGAATAATTTCTTTCGCCATTATGAAATGCTTGTGACGTATGGTATAAATATGACAAAGATTTTTTAGGAGCTAATATGTTTGTTGTCATTTTTGGCCGCCCAGGCTGCCCTTATTGTGTTCGTGCCGTTCAATTATCAGAGCAGCTTGTTGAAAAGCGTGATGATTTTGATTTTAAATATGTCGATATTCATGCAGAAGGGATCAGCAAAGCCGATCTAGAAAAAACCGTTGGCAAGCCTGTTGAAACTGTCCCACAAATTTTTGTCGATAAAGAGCATATCGGCGGCTGTACTGAGTTTGAACAATATGTGAGAGACAAAGATTTATTATAATCTTTCTGCTATCTAAAGAGGTGTCCACACCTCTTTTTTGTTATTTTATCTCCCCCCCTTAACCAAGCGGCTACTTTTATTGTCAAATATAAGAAATAAAACATAGGTATGGAAATATAAGAGTGATCGATCATGAAGCATTCTAACCTTGACCTTATTCTTCAATAAAGCGGTTAAAAGCCAACTGCCCTTTCTCTAACAAATAGCGACTGAGCTAACGCTTCATCTGATATGCCTTTTTTAGATTTTTAACTGAATGATACTTTGAAGACAGTGGTGGGTCGTGAAGGATTCGAACCTTTGACCTTATTCTTCAATAAAGCGGTTAAAAGCCAACTGCCCTTTCTCTAATAAATAGCGACTGAGCTAACGCTTCATCTGAGATGATTTTTTTAGATTTTTAACTAAATGATACTTTGAAGAAAGTGGTGGGTCGTGAAGGATTCGAACCTTCGACCAATTGGTTAAAAGCCAACTGCTCTACCGACTGAGCTAACGACCCATATTGGTGTTGATTGTCACTTTGTCAGAAATAACTAACATTCTTTAAAGTGGTGGTACGTTATGGTTCCTAACCTTCACCTTGGTTAAAAGCCAACTGCCCTTTTTTATAAAAAACTGGCTTTACAAAAAAGCGACTGAGCTAACGTCCCATTAATTACTGCTTATTTTTAACTTTTCACTAAGCTGTACTTTGAGAAAAGTGGTGGGTCGTGAAGGATTCGAACCTTCGACCAATTGGTTAAAAGCCAACTGCTCTACCGACTGAGCTAACGACCCATATTGGTGTTGATTGTCACTTTGTCAGAAATAACTAACATTCTTTAAAGTGGTGGCACGTTATGGTTCCTAACCTTCACCTTGGTTAAAAGCCAACTGCCCTTGCTTTACAAAAAAGCGACTGAGCTAACGACCCATCTGGTACTGCTTCTACATTTTATACTCTATACAAGAGTGATGTTTCGCTTCAATTTAGTTTTCAACCTATTGGTTAAAAGCCAACTGCCCTTTTTTTATAAATAACTGGCTTTACAAAAAAGCAACTGAGCTAACGCCCCATCTAATCTTGCTTATTTTTAACTTCTCACTAAGCTGCACTTTAACAAAAGTGGTGGGTCGTGAAGGATTCGAACCTTCGACCAATTGGTTAAAAGCCAACTGCTCTACCGACTGAGCTAACGACCCATCTGGTACTGCTTCTGTATTTTATACTCTGTACAAGAGTGATGTTCCGCTTTAATTTAGTTTTCAACCTATTGGTTAAAAGCCAACTGCCCTTTCTCTAATAAATAGCGACTGAGCTAACGACCCATCTGCTACTGCTTCTGTATTTTATACTCTGTACTAGAGTGATGTTTCGCTTCAATTTAGTTTTCAACCTATTGGTTAAAAGCCAACTGCTCTTTCTCTAATAAAAAGCGACTGAGCTAACGACCCATCTAATTTTGCTAATTTTTAATTTCTTACTAAACAGCACTTAAAAAAAGTGGTGGGTCGTGAAGGATTCGAACCTTCGACCAATTGGTTAAAAGCCAACTGCTCTACCGACTGAGCTAACGACCCATATTGGTGTTGATTGTCACTTTGTCAGAAATAACTAACATTCTTTAAAGTGGTGGTACGTTATGGTTCCTAACCTTCACCTTGGTTAAAAGCCAACTGCCCTTATTTTATAAAAAACTGGCTTTACAAAATAGTGACTGAGCTAACGCCCCATTAAATACTACTTATTTTTAACTTTTCACTAAGCCGTACTTTAAGAAAAGTGGTGGGTCGTGAAGGATTCGAACCTTCGACCAATTGGTTAAAAGCCAACTGCTCTACCGACTGAGCTAACGACCCATCTGCAAGCAATATGTTAATGAAAAATAACATTTTAAGCTGCTACTCTTAATTAACTATTCAATGCTCTTAACTTGCTGTCTCGTTCTGAGGGCGCCTATAATACCGTTTTAATCTCTTCATGCAAGCGCAAATTAAACCTTTTTTGTCAGTTGCATGAAAAACAATCGAGAAGATTAATTTTTGTATCACTCGCGCCTAAAGCTCGGCTAATTTTTGCTCCGCAATACGAGCAGCGGCACTGTTGGCGTACTCTTTGATGACATTTTGATAAAGTTTACGTGCGCTAGCTGTATTACCTTGTTTTTTCGCTATCATGCCCAACTTAACCATACTATCAGCCCGTTTAGTTGAATCTTTATACTTTTCAACAACAGTCATAAAGGCCGATTGAGCCTGAACAAGGTCCCCTTTATTGTATAACAGCTGGCCCAACCAATAGTTTGCATTAGCAGCATAGGTCGAATTCGGGTACGCATCGATAAATTGACGAAATGCCGGAATAGCCTCATCATACAAACGTTGCTTAAGCACTAAATTAACCGCTTTCTCATAACTTGCGGTTTCACCTAACGAACTCGAAACTTGTTCAGTAGACGGGCTTTTCTTCGCTGTACTTGCGGCGCTTGTCAAATTAGCAATATCATCATAGAGCTGCCTTTGGCGCTGTAACATCTGTTCAATCTGATAACCTTGTTGCTCAGTCAGTCCCCGTAAATCTAACACATCCTGCTGCAATGCATCTAAGCGTTGCTGCATCTGGTATTCACTCTGTTGTTTTGCCTTAATAATCCTTTCTAACTTGGCCACCCTTGAACTAATAGAGCTTGAAGTAGTAGCAATATCCTCAACAGGAGCAGGCGCTGCAAAAGCAGCGCCTGATGTAAGGGATATTGCCGCAATCAATGCGGCGACTTTCATAAATTAAACCCTATACGTTATTAATAAACCAAAATAGCACGACGGTTTTGAGCAAAAGCGGCATCAGTACGCGAGGTATTAGCAGGCTTCTCTTCTCCATAGCTCACGATACTCATTTGACTCGGTAATACTCCCATGCCTTGCAAATATTTAGCAACCGACTTCGCACGTCGCTCACCTAGTGCAATATTATATTCAGGTGTACCTCGGTCATCAGTATAACCTTCAATCACCACTTTCACATTAGAGTGTGCCGCTAAATACTCAGCATGTGCGTTTAAAATTTCTTCATACTGAGGCGTAAGGGTACTATTATCAAATTTAAAATAAATAGTATTCTCTTTTCTTAGCTCTTGGTACTTAAGACGTTGTTGCTCCTCAGGTGAAACGATAGGTGCAACTCCCCCCGTCTGAACACCATTTGCAGCGGATTCACTTGAAGTCGTTCCATTTGTACTTGTTGCATCGGTTTCTGTTTCCGATGTTGAACTACAAGCACTTACTGCCATAATAGGAAGTACGACCAACATTGCTTTAAAAAGCTTATTTAAATCCATTATAAAATCCTTAATCTTATAGTTTAGTTAGAGATATGGTGACCAAGAAGGTGATCTGACTTCCCCTTGCCCCATTGGTAATCTTGCTTTAAATCGCCCATCCGTTGAAACTGCTGCCAATACTTGCTTACCCTGATAAGTCGTCCCATAAATGACCATAGTACCATTGGGTGCAATACTGGGCGATTCATCTAAATGTGTTTCCGTTAATACATCCATAAAACGAGTTTTTAAATCCATTTTGGCAATGTGAAATTTACCTTGTATTTTATGCACAAAAACAATGCCACTTCCATCGGGCATAACCGCCCCTCCCATATTGGCTTGCCCTTCAAAGGTCAAACGGGATACTTTTCCTGTATCTAAATACACACGGTAAAGCTGAGGTCTTCCTCCTCTTTCAGAAGTAAATAATAATGATTTGCCATCAGGAAACCACTTCGCTTCTGTATCAATCGCATAATGATTCGTCACCCGAGACAGTGCTTTTGTGGCAATATCAATAATATAAATATCAGGTTGACCATCTTTTGAAAGTGTAATCGCTAATTTTTTTCCATCCGGTGAAAACGCTGGCGCACCATTAATATTGGGATAACTCGTGACTTTTGTTCTTGCCTGAGTATAAATGTCTTGTATATAAATCTCGGACTTTTTGTTTTCAAAACTCACATACGCCAGTTGCCTACCATCAGGAGACCAACTGGGTGACATTAATGGCTCAGGTGATCGCAATAACATCTGCTCATTATAACCGTCATAATCCGCAATCATTAAACGATAGGGATACTTGTCACCATGTTTCACCACAACATAGGCAATACGCGTTAAAAATGCCCCTTTAATCCCAGTCAATTGTTCATAAACAATATCACTGATCCTATGTGCATATTGTCTAAATTGCGCATCAGAAATCACCGCCTCACGGGAATCAAGAATAAAATCATTTTTCATCGCCGTTGGGTTTTGCTGCACTTTAATTAAATCTATCAATTCAAAATTGACTAAATATTGCCCCGCGCCATAAGGCTTAACCGTACCGGCAACCACAGCTTCAGCACTGACATCCTTCCAGCTTGTTGGGTTAAAGTCACTCATACCCGATAAGCTTTTTTGAGGTAATCCAAATGTATCTATGGGGTTAAATGTGCCACTTCTCGTCAAATCAGATGTCACGACATCCGAAATTTGCGAAGGCGCTGGACCTTGCCCTTGCCATTTAAATGGCATCACGACTATTGGGCGCGCTGCATCAACCCCTTCTGTAATGACAATGTCCAATGCAGCCTTGACTGGTGCTGAACAAAACACAAGTATTAAAACTAAATATTTTCCTAATACTTTCATAAGCATCCTTTAATTAAACTTATCTGGAGACACAGTTAAATTGATTTCTCTTAACTTTTCATAAACATCCGGCTCTGCTGATACCGGTAAACGTCCGGCTTTTGTTATCGCCGTTTCTGCAGCTCGACAGACGACATTATCACCACCTAAGGTTTTAACTGCGGTCACAAAACCATCTTTAGCTAAACGAATAAACACTTTACAACTCTTCCCTCTCATGGATTCATTCGTCACTAAATTACGTTCAATCGTCGCCTTGATCATCGCACGATACTTATTCACCTCTGACACCAACTGCTTATTTTTAAGGCTAGAGAGGTTAGCTTGTTCTTCAGCTAACGCTTCCTGCATCATCCTTTCTTGCTCTTGTCGTGCTTTTTCTTCTGCTTTTCGTTTACGCTCAGCTTCCGCTTTACGCTTACGTTCATCAGCCGCTTTCTTCGCCGCTGCTTCTTCTTGCTTACGCTTCTGTGCAGCTTGTTTCGCTGCAGCCTCTGCGGCTTGTCGCTCTTTTTCCTTTTGTTTTCGTTGATTTTCAGCTTGTTGTGCTCTTTCCTGCTCTTGCTTCTGCTTTAATTTAGCCGCTTTCGCAGCCGCTAATGCCTGTTGTGCTTCTTTCTCTTGTTGCTGACGCTGTTGTTCAAGCTTCTTAATTCTTAATTGTTCTTGCTCTCTATCTTTTCGCGCTTTATCCGCTTGACGCTTAAGCTCATCTTGTCGCTGCTTTTCTTTTCGCTCAGCGGCCAACTTTTGCGCTTTAAGCTTTTCAACCTGCTGATCCACTTGAGACTGACTGACAACAACGGCTTCCAATGCTGGCGCACTGGCCTGAGGAATGACCTCAGGTTTATCATCAAAATTAAGGTTCAACACCAACAATACAATCACACCAATGTGTATGATTGCTGAGATAGAAATCGGTATACTTAACTTAGGTTCTTTAGCCACCTACTTCTCCTTTGGCGCATCAGTCATTAACCCCACCGAAGGCACGCCTGCATGTTGTAAAGTCACCATCAATTGGATCACTTTTTCATAGGCAATACTTTTATCGGCTTTAACAACAACTGGCCTTTGTGGCTCAAGTTGAATAATCGCGGCAACGCGAACAGCCATATCATCTAAACTCAATATCTCACGATTACTCACACTACCCACATCCAAATAATAATCCCCTTGAGCATCGATGGAAGCGACCACAGGAGGTTTACTATCCGCAGGCAAAGATTCAGCCGCGCCTTGTGGTAAATCCACTTTCACCCCTTGAGTAACAATAGGCGCTGTGACCATAAAAATAATCAAGAGTACCAACATAACATCGATATAAGGCACAACATTGATTTCAGCCACAGGACGACGACGTTTTCGTTGATAACCTTGTTGCATTATCCTTTTTCCTTTTCGCTATAAGCTTGACGGTGCAATATACTGGAAAACTCTTCCATAAAATTCGCATACGCCATTTCAATTTTTTCAACCTGAGTTGAAAAACGATTATATGCAATTACAGCAGGAATAGCGGCAAATAATCCCATAGCTGTTGCGATCAGTGCTTCTGCAATGCCCGGCGCAACCATCGCAAGTGTGGCATTTTCAACAGCGCCAAGGGCAATAAAGGAATTCATGATCCCCCAAACAGTGCCAAATAAACCAATATAGGGGCTGGTTGAACCTATGGTCGCCAATAAGGGTAAATGGGTTTCTAACTTTTCCAATTCCCTCGATAAAGACACTCTCATGGCTCTATAACTACCATCCATCACAGCTTCTGGCACTCGACCATTTAATTGACTTAATCGAGCATATTCTTTAAAACCTGCTACAAATAGTAACTCAGTCCCAGCATTACTCTCTTGTCGAGCCGAAAGTTCTTGATAAAGCTTATTTAAATCGACACCAGACCAAAACTTATCTTCAAATTTATCTGCTTGTAATTTCGCCGAAGTCAACAATTTTCGCCTTTGTAAAATCACTCCCCAGGATACAACAGACAATGCTAACAAGGTCAACATGACAAATTTCACGAGTAAACTGGCCTGTAAAAATAGACCAACTAAAGAGATATCAGATTCCACAGGAAAACTCCTTGATAATATTTTTCGGTATGGCTTTAGGTCTCATTTCAGATAATGACACACAAGCCACTAAGATCATTGCTTTACAATACACCACACCCGCTTCATCAACGAGTTGCTGTGCAAATAACAAAGAAGCACGATTAACCTTTTCGACTTTAGTTTCCACTATTAAGTTCTGTTCTAATCTTGCCGGTTTACAAAAATCAAGTTCACTGTGTTTAACCGCAAAAGCCAAATCTTCAGCCAGTAAGTCAACCTGACTGATCCCCAGCTCATTTAACCACTGACTTCTTGCACGTTCAAAGAACTTCAAATAATTGGCATGATAAACCACACCACCTGCATCTGTGTCTTCATAATAGATAAAAATGGGCCAGCGAAACGTCACGTTAATAAATGCCAATCTAAGTAAAAATAAAGGCATACTATACCTAGCCTATCGCCAATTGTGAATGCTCTGGCAAAATGAGATGCTACAATACGTAACAAGAATAAAATGAAAAAACACCATACAAGCCTAAACAAACCCAAACTTAAATCATAGAGACACCAAGCAAACGACAAACTCAATTGCTAAAACAACAACTTAAACTTTAGTCTATTCAAAATTAATTATCGTTGAAAAAATAGTTAAAAGTAGAAAATACTGTGTGGACGGCATTGAATGTGATTAATAATTTGATAACATTGATTAATTAACAGAAAAATAAAACAAGATTAAAAACAAATATATTTCATACAGTTAATGACATCTCCTCTCCTAAATTCCTCCTCAGAAAAACAATATGCATTAGAATTACTAATCGATTAACCCAATTTTTTTCGTTTGTACTCACTAGTTGAAAACTCTATGATTGTTCCGTTCTCAGGAAGTGTCTACTAGCAGAGATGAGAACATAGAGCTTTATGCTTTAGTGAATGAATACAGAAGTGTTTCCACAGCTTCTTGTGCATGACTTCCTTCCTTCAATTTGTTGATTGCAAACCATATTCTTGCAGCCCACTGACCTTTCAGTGGGCCTTTTTCTTTCTGGGACAAAAAAATCAACTTATCCATCAATGAATACAAGCAATTTTTACCTTTTAGAAAAAGATTAAATAATTAATTATCATTAATATCATCGAAGGCATACATTTTCAAACAAGACTATTTTTGAAACAGGATGTTATACCATGGCTTTATCCTGTGTCAGTCAGAACATGACATCATCAGAATTTAGTGATCTGTATGACAACTCGCCGATTTCGCCCTCTTTCACTCTTGGTCAAATTAGACGCAACGGGTCTTTTTTCACCATGTGCAGCAGTTAAAATCCGCTCAGTATCAATACCGCTTTCGACCAAAACCGCTTTAAGGGAATCCGCTCTCTTTTGCGATAATATTTGATTCGAATGTCGCGAACCGTAACTGTCGCTATAAGCATCAATCAACACCCATTTGACACTTGGATCGACAGCCAAATAAGCTTTGATCCTGTCTAACTGACCCTGAGCAGCGTCGGTTAGCTGTGTCCCTCCTGATTGGTAAGACAAGACTGTCAATGCGATATCATCAAATGAGTAAGGCAGTAATTGAGACACACATGCCTTAAATTCGCTAAATGTCGACTTAAAATTAGCGGATGATAACCCCACCGACACCTGATCTTGTACATTAAACCAATCATTATAAAAAAAGGTCGGCTGCATGCCCGCATCAAGCTGAGCTAGCACATTCCAAGCTAAATCATTAGAAAGTTCCCCGTCAAAAGCAGGGTAAACATCAAATTCTGCCAAAAAATGCTCCTCCTTGCCCGGTTGCCACTTGGGAGCAATACTGTGTAATGTCACAGAGGTTTGCTTACTGGGTTTCACCCACATATCTAATTTAAAGCTTAAATTACTGTCTTTATTTGCTCGACTGGTAAATACCGCTTTTCCATAAGCAGGAATATCATGAACTAATTGACATGATATCGAATTATTGAGACTAAGCCGCCACTGGGCTGTGTCAATATCAGCGATAAAAGATCGCAAGTCGGCCTTTACAGGAAAAGCGCCAAATAAAATAAGAGCCATCAATATACGCCAGCCCATATTAGAATTCCTTCGCTATCAAATAATACTCATTATCGACCTAGACCGTGATTGCTTTAGAGAATAACGATGCTAAGTCATGATTTTCATCACCCTCTTTTTCAATCATCTCTTTTGACAGACGCTGAAAACATGCATTTTAAAGTGGCTTATGGACAGGTATAATAACGCCAGACAAATTATTAGGATAAATGCATGACTGACATTTGCGACGCGCATAAAATGAAACACCGTTTTAGAGGCTACTTTCCTGTTGTCATCGATGTAGAAACAGCAGGCTTTAACGCTCAAACGGATGCGTTGCTGGAAATAGCGGTAACGCTACTTAAAATGAACAAAGAAGGTCACTTGGTATTAGATAAAACCCTTCACTATCATATTGAACCTTTTGAAGGAGCCAATCTTGAACCTGAAGCATTAGCGTTTAATGGCATCGATCCGACCAACCCTCTTCGTGGCGCAGTCGACGAAAAACACGCTTTTTTAGAAATATTTAAAGAAGTGAAAAAAGCACAAAAAGCCGCTGAGTGCCACCGCAGTATTATTGTTGCCCATAACGCCGCCTTTGATCATGGCTTTGTCACTAAAGCTATTGAACGTAATGGATTAAAACGCACTCCATTTCATCCTTTTGCGACTTTTGATACCGCAACCCTTGCAGGCCTTGCCATCGGGCATACGGTTCTGGCCAAAGCTTGCTCTATCGCAGGCATTGAGTTTGATAATAAACAAGCCCATTCTGCGTTATATGATACAGAACGAACAGCAGAACTGTTTTGTCTTATTGTTAATCGCTGGAAAAATCTAGGTGGCTGGCCATTGATAGATGAATCAAAACCAGAGGAAAAGGAAGATAAAGATGAAGACAGTGTCCAGTCGCCAGTAGAGGCATAGGCTAAATCTGAATTGACCTTTTGCGAGGAATATTCAAGCAACAAAAAAGCTGCGATAACCGCAGCTTTTTTATACTACTAAATACTCATGAATTCAGAGTAAATTATAGCTCATCAGCATTATTGCTTAGATAAGACGCAACACCTTCTGGACTTGCATCCATACCTTTGTCGCCTTTTTCCCAGCCTGCTGGGCACACATCACCATGCTCTTCATGGAATTGAAGTGCATCGATCATGCGTAGCATTTCATCAATATTACGACCCAATGGTAAATCATTTACCACTTGATGACGAACTTGACCCGCTTTATCAACAAGGAAAGAACCACGGAAAGCCACACCCGCTTCAGGATGCTCAACATCGTATGCTTTACAGATCTCATGTTTCACATCAGCAACTAAGGTATATTTAACTTGACCAATACCACCTTGATCAACTGGCGTATTACGCCATGCGTTGTGCGTGAATTGTGAATCAATAGATACACCAATAACTTCAACACCACGCTTATTGAACTCTTCAATACGGTGATCAAAAGCAATCAACTCTGAAGGGCAAACAAAAGTAAAATCAAGTGGGTAGAAAAAGATCACCGCAGGCTTGCCTTTAATCGCTTCACTTAGGTTAAAGCTATCAACAATTTCACCATTACCCAGTACAGCTGCCGCTGTAAAATCAGGTGCCGAACGGCCTACTAATACGCTCATTTTATGTCTCCATCTATGGATTGAATAAGATCGTCTACAAAAAGCTACTGGCATTATAGGCAGTGTATAGCAAGGTACAACCTATTTAAGACGAATATCGGTAAATTTAAATTTAAATCACCTTCATATGCCCAAATTACCAGCATTTTGTCCTTATAAAAATAAAGGAAAAGGATCCCTGAAGCCATCATATGTTTATAATATGTTAATCATAAATCATAAGCACTGGACAAGTGATAAATAGTCGTCACACTATAGGACTTTTCGTCACTCAAACAATAAGAAAGAAGCTTATGAATGCCGTTGTGATTGCTGTTTGTTTAATGTTGGTGCTCAGTGTTGCTAGAGTCAATGTCGTTATCGCATTAACCGTTAGCGCGCTTGTCGCAGGATTAGTCGGGGGCATAGATTTACAACATACTGTGGATGCCTTCAATACCGGTTTAGGCGGTGGTGCTCAAATTGCCTTAAGTTACGCATTATTAGGTGCATTTGCCGTTGCACTTTCTCATTCAGGTTTAACCACATTAATCTCACAAAAGGTCATTAATGCTTTAGGGAAAGAGCAAAACACCTCCAACATGAAAACTGTGCGTTGGGGGTTATTATTGACGATTTTAGCCATGGCCATTGCTTCACAGAACCTCATCCCCATTCATATCGCCTTTATCCCTATTTTGATCCCCCCATTGCTACATGTTATGTCAAAGTTAAAGCTTGACAGAAGACTTGTTGCCTGCGTGATAACATTTGGTTTGGTCACAACTTATATGATCATTCCAGTGGGATTTGGTGGAATTTTCTTAAATAACATCCTATTGGCTAACCTTAATAATAACGGCCTGCACGCGGTACGTGAGCAAATCCCCAGTGCCATGTTATTGCCCGCAATGGGAATGATAGCTGGGTTACTCATCGCAGTATTTTTTAGCTACCGAAAACCTAGAGAGTACAGTGAGTCCGCTATTTTAAAAGCGGAACCCGAAGAAAAAATTCAAAAGAAAAATATTATTATTGCCATCGCAGCGGTTTTATCTGCATTAACGGTCCAACTTTACACAGGTTCAATGATTTTTGGCGCCTTAATGGGGTTTATTATCTTTAGTTTTTCCGGTGCATTAAAGCATGTCGCCGATCAAGATATTTTCAACCAAGGTGTACGCATGATGGCCAATATTGGCTTCATCATGATCTCCGCTGCTGGCTTTGCTGCCGTGATAAAAGCCACTGGTGATGTCAATACATTAGTGGCCTCATTGCATGAGATCATTGGAAATAATAAACCCCTTGCCGCCTTTTTAATGTTATTGGTTGGATTATTGATCACCATGGGAATTGGTTCCTCCTTTTCAACCATTCCCATTATTGCCACCATTTATGTGCCACTATCATTAGGTTTTGGTTTTTCTGTACCTGCGACCATCGCACTCGTGGGAACCGCTGCGGCTTTAGGAGATGCAGGCTCACCCGCATCCGATTCCACCTTAGGCCCAACGGCTGGCTTGAACGCAGATGGGCAACACGATCATATCAACGACAGTGTGATCCCAACCTTTATTCATTACAACATTCCTCTGCTTGTATTTGGCTGGATTGCCGCCATGGTACTTTAATGATTTAGATATTGAGCCAAGCTCGTCAATAGAAAAGGGAGCTCATCGCTCCCTTTTTGTTTGCCCCGTAAAGCTGGGAAAATCGTCAAGTTGCAACAGGATATGTATTCAACCGTTACGCTAAATGAAAATACGCTAAATGACAACGTATATGAGCCCTTTACGAGACCAGTATGTAGGGCTATGTGACAGGAATGAGGCACTACCGCCTCACCCTACTCGCTTTGACGTCAATGGCGTAGTGAGCCTTTATTATTATTGCTCATTTCGTTCCAAAAATTTTATCTCCCGCATCACCCAGCCCAGGTAAAATATAGCCTTGCTCATTCAGGCAATCATCAATGGCGGCCGTATAAAGTTCAACATCTGGATGTGCGGCTTTTAATGCTTCAACACCTTCAGGTGCAGCCACTAATACTAAGGCTTTTATGGCCGTGCAGCCTCTTTCTTTCAATAAATCAATAGTGGAGATCATAGAGCCCCCTGTCGCTAACATAGGGTCAACAACCAAGGCGATGCGTTCATCAATATGGCTGGCTAATTTTTCAAAATAAGGCACTGGTTGAAGGGTTTCTTCGTCTCGATAGATCCCCACGACAGAAATTCTAGCACTCGGCAGGTGCTCTAAAACGCCATCCATCATGCCGAGACCCGCACGTAAAATCGGCACAACGGTCACTTTCTTACCTTTAATTTGCTCCACGCTGACAGGCCCATTCCACCCTTCTATTGTCACCGTTTCTGTTTCAAAATCTGCTGTTGCTTCATAGGTTAATAAACTACCCACTTCAGCAGCTAGCTCACGAAAACGTTTAGTACTGATATCACCTTCACGCATCAATCCCACTTTATGACGGACTAAAGGGTGCTTGACTTCAACGACTTTCATAGATTTATCCTCTTTTTATTGATTTTTGAAACAACAAATTTGCATAATCTTAGTGTATTTGTTCTCGTTCTAAAACATAAAATTTCCATATATAAGCCCTTATCACACTTTAAAACCCAAAACATACCTTTCGAGGCCTCTTGCAAACTGGTAGAATGGCGCCGCATAAAATCCTATAACGATGTACCCGTACCTGAGAGGATCTTCGTGAGCACTCCAACTACTCCATTGAGCTACAAAGACGCAGGTGTCGATATTGATGCCGGAAATGCACTTGTCGATAACATTAAATCTGCAGTAAAACGCACTCACCGCCCAGAAGTCATGGGCAATTTAGGTGGCTTTGGCGCCCTCTGTGAGCTTCCCACCAAATATAAGCATCCTGTTCTCGTGTCTGGTACAGATGGTGTTGGCACTAAACTGAGACTGGCCATTGATCATCAAAAACATGACAGTGTAGGCGTTGATCTTGTCGCTATGTGTGTCAATGACTTAATCGTATCTGGTGCTGAGCCATTGTTTTTCTTAGATTATTATGCAACAGGAAAACTAGACGTTGCGACAGCCACTGCCGTTGTTAACGGTATTGCCGAAGGTTGTCATCAATCTGGTTGTGCATTGATTGGCGGAGAAACCGCTGAAATGCCAGGTATGTATGAAGGTGAAGATTATGATCTCGCCGGTTTTTGTGTCGGCGTTGTCGAAAAAGAAGGCGTCATTGATGGCAGTAAAGTCAAAGCTGGTGATGCACTCATTGCATTAGCTTCTAGTGGGCCTCATTCCAATGGCTTTTCTCTCATTCGTAAAGTCTTAGAAGTCAGTGGTGCCGATCCACTGACCTTATTAGACGATAAGCCGCTCATCGATCACTTAATAGAACCGACCAGAATTTATGTGAAGTCCTTACTCAAACTCATTGAATCATCGAGTGTTCATGCAATGGCCCATATCACAGGGGGCGGATTTTGGGAGAATATTCCTCGTGTATTACCCGATGATTGTAAAGCCATCATTCAAGGGCAATCTTGGCAATGGCCAAGCATTTTTAACTGGTTAATGGATAACGGCAATATCAGCGAGTTTGAAATGTACCGAACCTTCAACTGCGGTGTGGGTATGTTAATTGCCTTGCCCCAAGATAAAGTCGAGTCAGCGCTGGCACTTCTTGCAAAAAAAGGCGAGCAAGCTTGGTTGATTGGCCATATCGCACATCGTCAAAGTAATGATAAGCAAGTGGAGATAATTTAATGGCGCAGCCTTGTCGTATCTTAGTGCTTATCTCAGGTAGTGGCAGTAATTTACAAGCCATTATGGATAGCTGTGACGATAATCTCCATGGAGAAATCGTCGGAGTGATCAGCAATAACCCTAATGCCTACGGTTTAACCCGTGCACATATGGCTGAAGTCAACACTAGCTGTATTATCCCTCATCAAAATGAAAACCGCCTTGACTATGACAGGCGCCTCATCACTGCCATTGATCACTATCAGCCAGACTTAATTGTATTAGCGGGTTTTATGCGAATTTTAAGTGATGAGTTAGTGTTAAAGTATGAAGGAAAAATGCTCAATATCCATCCTTCTTTGTTACCTAAATACCCAGGTCTTCACACACATAAAAACGCATTAGCATCTAACGACAAAGAGCACGGTGCCAGCGTTCATTTTGTTATTCCAAAACTGGATGCAGGCCCTGTCATTTTACAAGCTAAAGTGCCAGTTTATGAAGATGATACCGTTGAGACTTTAACCGAGCGAGTACATGAGCAAGAGCATAGAATTTACCCATTAGTGGTCAAATGGTTCAGCCTTAATCGTCTTCAAATGAAGGATAATCAAGCTTATTTAGATAATCAATGCCTGCCTATTAACGGTTACGCCCCAGATTAATCCACTCTTTAAATAAGCCACTCTTAGAATAAGCCACTTCGACGCGATTGCTTGAAGTGGCTTCAATGCCATCGTTATACCATTTCTATTATTACGCACGACTCAATACCTATTACCTATCATTGATTGTCAAAATAAAGTGACTGCCTCTTTCACATGGAAAAAAATGATATACTCGCCAAAAATACTTGACTGGAAAACCTTAATGAAAAATATTATCTGTGACATCGATGGCGTACTCTTACACGACAACAAGCTCATTCCCGGCAGTGATAACTTCATTAAACGCATTTTAGAACAAGGTAATCCACTGCTTTTATTAACTAACTATCCCGTTCAAACGGCAAAAGATCTGCAAAATAGACTCGGCGCTGCAGGTATCAGTATTCCTGAATCTCACTTTTATACCTCAGCCATGGCGACAGCAGACTTTTTAAAACATCAAGACGGTAATAAAGCTTTTGTCATCGGTGAAGGGGCCTTGACCCATGAACTCTATAAAGCCGGTTTTACCCTTACCGATATTAACCCTGACTTTGTTATCGTTGGCGAAACCCGCTCTTACAACTGGGATATGATCCACAAAGCAGCCAAATTCGTCGCCGAAGGCGCACGCTTTATTGCCACCAATCCCGATACCCACGGTCCTTCTTACAGCCCAGCATGTGGCGCCTTATGTGCACCGATAGAAAGGATCAGCGGCCGCAAGCCCTTTTATGTTGGCAAACCTAGCGCATGGATTATTCGTTCAGCCCTTAATCACCTACAAGCGCATTCTGATAACACCATAATCATTGGTGATAATATGCATACCGATATTCTCGCCGGCTTTCAAGCAGGCTTAGAAACCATTTTGGTCACCAGCGGAGTCAGTCAACCTAGTGATATCAGTCAACACCCCTTTAGACCAAATCATATCTTTGATTGCGTGGAAGACATTAACATTGTTTAATATTTTATAAGATATTGTTTTTTATATACTATTGTGGGTAAATGTTGACAGTCACATTCTGTTACAGTCTTCTGTTTCATTGAATCAATATAAAAGGCGCATCATACTCTTAGGTTTTATTTCACATTCGTCATGGTTGTGATAAAAAGAACAAAAAGTTAACAGGAAACAAACATGCGTCTGTTCGTATTGGGATTATTATTGATACAAATTATCGCTTGCAGTCCTAATGAAGCTGTGAGCAAAGCCGTTTTTGATGAATCTGATTTTCGCCAAGATATTAAGATCCTCTCATCCGATAAATTTGAAGGAAGAGCCCCCAATACTCATGGTGAAAAACTCACCTTACAATTTCTTACTCACGCCTTTACAGAGATGGGCCTGAAAAAACCTAATGGTAAAGACTATTTACAAGCCGTTCCCATGATAAGTTATACCGCTTCAAATGACCAAGTGATCCGTTTAGGCGATATGAACCTACGAAGCGGGCAAGACATCATGCTAAATAGTCGGCACGATAAAGAAAGGATTGATATTGAACAAGCCCCCTTAGTGTTTGTTGGCTATGGTATTAATGCCCCCGAATACCATTGGAATGATTACAGAGATCTTGATATGAAAGGCAAAGTCGCCTTAATTTTAGTCAACGATCCCGGCTTCGCTCACCCTAACAGTCCATTATTTGATGGAAAAGCAATGAGCTATTATGGTCGCTGGACCTATAAGTTTGAAGAAGCCAGTCGTCAAGGGGCCCTCGGCGCAATCATCATTCATCAAACCCAACCTGCTGGTTACCCTTGGTCTGTGGTCTCAAACAGCTGGAACGGCCCGCAGCAAGATCTTAGACCCAATAAAAATGACATCAATAATCGTATATTAGTCGAAGGTTGGCTCAACTTTGACAAAGCGAAGCAACTCTTTAAACAAGCAGGTTTACCTTTTCAAAATTTATTAGACAGGGCTTCAGCCAGTGAAATCAGCCTGCCTTTGAATATGACGGCTTCCATTTCATTCAAAAACAAAGTGAATTATTCAAATAGTTACAATGTCATTGCAACACTGCCCGGCACCACTCAAGCTGATGAACATATTATTTTCACAGCCCATTGGGATCATATCGGCACTGACAAACAAAAATCGGGCGATAACATTTATAATGGCGCTGTTGATAATGCCTCAGGCACTGCGGGAATGCTGGCTATAGCAAGAGAATTTGTTCAACTCGTAAAAGACAATGGCCACTTAGCCCGCTCCTTAACCTTTATTGCTACCACAGGTGAAGAACAAGGCTTATTAGGCTCTCGTTACTATGTCGAACATCCCATCTATCCATTATCTCAAACCGTTGCTGTTTTTAATTTAGACAGCACGAATATTTATGGCCCTACCACTGATTATATTATCGTTGGTAAGGGTAAATCTGAACTTGAAGATTATTTGGTAAAAAATGCCTCACTTCAACAGCGTCATGCCATTAGTGAGGCCAAACCTGAAGTCGGCGGCTTTTTCCGCTCAGATCATTTCAGCTTCGTCAAAAAAGGGATCCCAGCGGTTTTTGCAGGAAGCGGCAATCATCCCATCGATGAAGCAACGGCGATAAAAAAAGCGCAAATGAAAAAGAATGTGCAAGGCTGCTATCATAATACCTGTGATGAATATCGTGAAGATTGGGATTTACGGGGTGCCCTTGAGGATCTCAGTATCTATTTTAACGCGGCAAATGAATTAGCCTCAAATAATGATTGGCCTGGTTTCTATAAAGGAACAGAATTTTACTCATTAAGACCCGCACATCCCCCTGTCTCAGATTAAACAACACAAGTGACCGTCCTTTATACATATCTCCGAACGGTCACTTACGCCACGCTACTTACAAATAATAAACATACCAGCAAAACAAATAACCCAATACACAAAAAACACCAAAAATAAAAACAAAAATAGCGACCTAGACTATTATTCAATATTTATTCCCTTCCATTGCAGAACCCATAATCTAGAGTCTTTCAACTCCCCTATTTCATGCTTAATATCAATAAAAAGCCATTAAAAATGAAGATTACATAATTTTAAAAGCAAATAATAAAGATTATTCTCATTAAAAAGCCATTTTTCATGAATAATTCTCGCTTTTAAATTTGAGAAAAAAATCACTTAATGTCACAGTAGACTCAATTCAATACGAGATAGCCCTGCTCAGGAGTTTTACTATGTGTTCTATTTTTGCCATTTTAGATATTCACTCAAATGTGACGGCACTCAGACAAGTTGCCCTAGAAATGTCAAAGTTACTTCGCCATCGCGGACCGGATTGGTCAGGCATTTACAGCAGTGATAAAGCCATACTCGCACACGAACGTTTGGCGATTGTAGATATTGACAACGGTGCCCAACCTTTGATCAGCCAAAATGGTGATCTTATTTTAGCTGTCAATGGTGAAATCTATAACCATCAGGCTCTTAAAGCTGAACTAGGCGATAAATATCAGTATCAAACCCAATCAGACTGTGAGGTGATCTTAGCCCTCTATCAAGAATACGGTGTGGACTTCCTCGATAAACTTAACGGTATTTTTGCTTTTGTTCTCTATGACAAAACAAAAGACAGCTACTTGATTGGTCGTGATCATATGGGCATTATTCCACTCTATACTGGGCGGGATGAAGAGGGACAATTTTATGTCGCCTCAGAAATGAAAGCCTTAATGCCAGTTTGCAAAACAGTCGAAACATTTCAACCTGGCCATTACCTGTACAGCGAACAAAGTAAGCCAGTAAAATATTACCAACGTGATTGGCGTGAATTCTCTGAAGTGGCTGACAACGGCGCCAGCATTGATGAACTACGTGATGCATTAGAAGGCGCGGTAAAACGCCAACTCATGTCAGATGTTCCTTATGGTGTCTTGCTTTCAGGCGGACTTGATTCTTCCGTTATTTCAGCCATTACGCAAACTTTTGCCAAACGCCGTATTGAAAATAACAGTGAGTCCAGTGCTTGGTGGCCCCAGCTACACTCCTTTGCAGTAGGCCTTGAAGGTGCTCCGGATCTTATCGCCGCGAAAAAAGTGGCCGATGCGATTGGTACGATACACCATGAGATGACCTTTACCTTTCAAGATGGATTAGATGCATTAACCGACGTTATTTATCACTTAGAAACCTATGATGTCACAACCATCCGAGCCGCCACCCCTATGTATTTAATGGCGAGAAAGATTAAAGCCATGGGCATTAAAATGGTGTTATCGGGCGAAGGGGCCGACGAGTTATTTGGCGGTTACTTGTATTTCCATAAAGCCCCTAATGCACAGGCATTTCATGAAGAACTGGTCAGAAAACTCGATAAACTGCATTTATATGATTGTTTACGTGCCAATAAAGCCATGGCAGCTTGGGGCTTAGAAGCACGTGTGCCTTTTCTTGATAAAGCGTTTATGGATGTGGCCATGCGCATTAACCCAGAAGCTAAAATGTCAAAAGAGGGCCGAATTGAAAAGCATATTCTACGTGAAGCCTTTGAACATAAATTACCAGAATCCGTTGCTTGGCGTCAAAAAGAGCAATTCAGTGATGGTGTTGGCTACTCATGGATTGATGGACTAAAAGATCATGCTGAAGCACAAGTCAGCGATCAACAATTAGCCAATGCTGCGTTTAAGTTTCCCTATAATACGCCAACAACAAAAGAAGCTTATTTTTACCGTTGCTTCTTTGAAACCCACTTTCCATTGCCCAGTGCCGCAGAGACAGTTCCTGGTGGTAAATCAGTTGCTTGCTCAACACCGGAAGCACTGGCATGGGATGAAAGCTTACAAAATATTGTCGATCCTTCTGGCCGCGCCGTTCAATCCGTTCACGATAAAGCCTATTAGTCACTTAAACATCATAACTGCTATTTATCAATAGCAGTTATGATCCATCAACTCACATCACATCACATCACGATACGGTATTAGGCAATACCTCAATACAATAAAAAAAGAGTATAAGCAATTGTATCAATTACCTATTTACGTAACTTAATCGAAAGAGCTATAGTTAAAAATCATAAGGAAAAGCCCCTAAAAAGGTTAATGACGGCAAGACATTAAGGACATTCATGCGTTTTTATAGCTTATTACTGATCTTATTCATTTTATTAACCCAACATAATGTCTGCATCGCCACCATTAATCCCGCTCATATTCAACAAGGTGACATACTCATTAATAAAAATCACCATCAATGGTACACTGTCCACATCCTTGCTCTAGAAAAAAATGAACAGCAACACAACATAGCCCACAGCATTATTTACCAAGCACAAAAACAAAAACCCACGATAGGAACTTGGACTCGCAACCCTATTGCCAGTCAACATGCTCAAATAGACATCGATGATTTTAAAGAGTGGCAAAAATTAACGCACAAAAAACCAACAATTCGTGATCTAAAAGGTTATATTCATTACCTTAAACACGCCCACTTTGATCGCTATGTGCATTTCACAAAACAAAATAAAGAGAAAATAATCATCACATCCATGGCATTTGATCAAAAAGCCAATAACGAGAAACGGCAAGGTCATGTCAATAACGCGATTAATCTATACAAAAAAGCCATTGAACTTTATCCCAAAAACACCACGGCAATGGAACATTTAGCGTCCTTGTATATGGAAACTGATTTATATGAAGACGCCTTGGTGCTATTTGAATCATCCTTGTACATACATCCTAACAACAGTACAGGGCAATTATTACTCGGCCAATGTCTGATGCACTTAAAACGCTTTTATCAAGCTAAACGGGTTTTTCAAGAGGGTCTTGCTCAATACCCAGAACAAGAAGCCCTTTTCGCTCACTACCATCAATGCGCATGGAAGGAACAAAATAATCAATATACTCCTCGAATAGCAGGTTTGTAACGATTAATAGCAAGGGTGAATGAGCGAATTATTCAATTAAGTGAAGAAAACTTTGATATACCTATCCTTAACGAATTACCGCGCATTTTAAGAAATAATCCTAAACAAAAAGCCGTAATATAAAGCCTAATACAAGCATTTCACCAAACTAACAAATATGCATTAATATTAGCCGCTCTAGTAACAATAGAGATCAAATTACTATTTGAGTCAATTAAATAACTATCTAAAAGTATTATACTTTACCCATTGAGTTTATCTCTAACATTCATGATAATGCGCCCCCTAAATAAACAATCACGTATCATTCATGCCAAAAGCCATTGAACTTATCGATAATCTCATCGCACAAATTACGCAATTTCAAAGCGCAAGCAATACTGTCACCAACTCAGAAGCACAGTCTCACACTCAGCATACAGCTCTTGATCTTCAACGCCGTATTAACGAATGCGAAGGCACTATCGCGTTGACTCACTATGATCCCGTTAGCACTGATATAAACGAAAACAACTTATCACTGGATAATGGCAAGAAGCTAAAAAAAGTCATCGCGTTATATAGTCAATCTGTAGTGGACGAAAACCTCAACCTGAACAGGGACTGTTTAATCACCAGCCAACAAGATGTTCAAAATAAAATGGACATAGTCGATCATGATGCGGGGCGGACAAGTAAAACCAAATGGGTAATACGAGATGGTAACTTATACATCGCTAGCCACGCCCCTTGGCGACAGCTAGAAGACAGCAATGGCACTGAAAAGAAAAAAATCCATCATCTAGAATTTAATATCAACTCCTTCGCCACACTGGAAGAAGATATGACACAAGGCAGTATCTTTTGTGGTGGAGAGCTCAAAGTGAATGCAAATGGTAAAGTCACCTCTTTTAATATTGATTGCAGTTACAGTAAAGAAGGCGGTAAAGGTGAATATAAACAGCAAGCAAAAGAAAATGGCTACGCCAGTTTATTACACTTTAATCAATTAGGTTTACTACCTGATAATTTAGACGAATTAAACATTGGGTAACTTACATTAACGCCTATAGTGGCTATGACCGAACCTTAGTTGTTCGGTCATTATCAAAGTGAACAAAGCACAGAAATGAAGAATGGCTAATGATATGATAACTAGATTCCATTAAAATACCTTCACTCTGTCAAATTGATGACTCATGATTATTCGCAAGCTATAAAATTAACAGTCAGATATGTGGACGCCCCCAAATACAAGAGCAATGCGCCAAACTGATATTCAACATAGCGTTAAATTAGGCGCATCCCTATATTTTGGTTATGTGTATTAGTTTCGACTTGATCTGACTTAATATTCTTCAGATGAATTGGCTATTTTCGTGGCATCTTCAGCACTTATTTGACCAAATAATGCAGCCATCATGAGACGAATGCGTTTCTCGGCATTCCCAAATTTACTGGGATTCATGGTATAAGGCACATGAAAGTCCACTTCACCCACTCTTTGACCTTGCTGATAGGCTTTAATTTCAGCATCCTGTAAATACAACGCAAGATCCCATCTCCAAAGGCCTTCATATTCAAGGGTCAATTGATTCAAGTCATGTTTTGAGCCACTATCAACCACCTTATACACATAGTGATGCTCACTCAACCAATCTTCCATGGTTTGTAAAAAACCTTCACGGGTCTTATCATTCTTAACGATAACCACTTCGGCTTTATTGGTACTGACTTCAATGGGCTTTGCCATATAACCCGGTGAGCCGCAACCAGATAACCCCACTAACAACATAAGGGCAACTAAAAACCGACTACACTTTTCTATCATGGATCTTCCTTGTATATTCCTATTGACATCGATCGGTAATACCGTTTCGATAATAATGGAGCGGAATATTAAAACAATAAAAATCAATTGTATATACCCAATAAAAAACAATTGATTCATTGGCTACTCGTTTTACGGACAGTGGGAATGACGTGATTTCACCTTCGGAAACATCATCTTTCCGAGTTTCTACTATTTTTAAAGCGCCATTTTCTTTAAATTCGGCCCCTCAATAAATATCATACTCATAAATAAAAACATTCACAGACCAAGATAAGAAAAGTCTTAGCAGGAGGTACTCATATCAAAATTTAGTGCGAAGCGTCCATATATATCTTGATTAGGCTCTGTTGCTAACTGTGGGGCTTATTTATTGGACAATTTCATCACTATAACTAGACTTTATATGATGAATAAAGGCAATTATAGGATCTAGGCCATGGATACTGTGAGGTGCGCGGCTTTTACGTGGAATACGGCTAATGTTAATGTACCTAAAGAAGCACCAATAGAGATGGCTGAATATTTAAAGAAGTATTCACCGCATATTTTAATCATTAGCCTTCAAGAAGCCGTTCGGTCTTGGCACCGTGAGTTTGTATCCCAAAGGATCAAAAAAAGAATGGGGCATGACGTTCACTATACGAATGGAGAAAAGAAAACAGTTTCTTATAACCCACTTGTTGAAAAAGAAATGGGCGTGATAACGAAAGCGGATCCTCAAGGGATCTTTGGATACACGCATTTAGCGATATATGTGCGCAGTGATCTGTATGATGTTAACGTCGCATCACGTACCATGCTCTCTATACAATTAAATAAAACGTGCCCCATTGAGCTTATAAAAGAGGGGGAATGCCGTGATGGCCCCAATTGGATTATGAATAAAACCAGAAATAAAGGCGGGTTATATGCACGTTTAAGTATTTTTGGACAGCCATTAGCCGTGATTGGAGCCCATCTTGATTCAAATAAAGAAGAAAATAGAGCGCGAGAAGTTAACCAATTATGTCAAAGTGCTGAAGCCCAAAAAGATTCTCATGAAGAAACGCCATCATTGATCTTTATGGGGGATTTAAATGAGAGGATAACGCCATTTACCAACAATCTAAAGACATTACTTAATGAGTATAAAAAAGAATGTGGTGAGACCTATTTTATTTCTCAAGGTGATCCTCTATCTAGAGGGGAAGTCGACCACTTTAAATATCGAGATATACAATTTGAACAATTAGATCAAATGACTTATGGAGAGTTTTACAGCAAGACTGATCCTAAAAAAGGTCAAATTAAGGGTAACTATAAGTTTAAAGAGAAAAGAGGAGGAAGGCCCGATGCAGGCGCATTAGACAACATAGGAATTAGAGATAACGAAGGCCGTATTAGCTCCATAGCTTTAAAAGTACATCCTCTTATGGATAAAAAAGGTAACTTAATTAGCGATCATAATGGCGTTTCACGCATATTTAAATTTGACTTTAGATAAATACGCCCCTGAAGCAGATACTGTGTAACTACCTTAAAGGACATAATCAATAAAATAGTCAAGGTAATAGTCAAGACTCAACCCGAACATCTATATATTCTTGGTGGTTTTGCTTTTTAAATAGCATTTTCATATCAAAATCAGATAAAAAGTTAATTAAACAATAAAAAAGTACCAGTAAATGCGCTTTCTTGATAAAAAAATATTAATGTCTTGATTAAAATAATGATTAATATCTTGATTAAAATAATGATTAATATTTGATGAATCAACTCACTTCACTTGGAATATTCGCTTTAAAAACAACATAAAAAATCATATAAGATACATTAATAAAACATTTATTTTGCAAAGGTAAAAAAGAAACCACTAGAGTAATAAATTGAAAAACAAGTCAATTACTCACAAATTAAAACTTGACTAAAAATTAAATTAATTTTAATTAAAGTAGTGTCATGATATTCCACACTTAAGCGCACAAGCCCATACTAAACTGACACTTTCAAATACAATAATTTATTTTTCTTTTGGTTATCATGCATTGAAATTAATGCCCTTGATAGATGTAATTCACCACGAAAAACATAAATAACAAATTAAATTTAGATGAAACTATGGTGAATATTATGCATTCAAAAAAAGTAACCAGACTTGCACTTCTTATATCACTCGCCTTAACAAGCGCTAGCACTTATGCGGCTGTTAATGATACCAATCAGCCAATCAATGCCGTTGCCAACGAACAGGCTCAAGTTCTCAACCAAGGCAATGGCCAAGATCAAAACCAAGGCAATGGCCAAGATCAAAATCAAAACAATGGCCAAGACCCAAACCAAAATAATGGCCAAGACTCAAATCAAAACAATGATCAAGACCCAAACCAAGACAATGACCCAGATCAAAACCAAGGCAATAACCCTGATCAAAACCAAGGCAATGACCCAGACTCAAACCAAGGCAATGGCCAAGACCCAAACCAAAATAATGACCCAGACTCAAACCAAGGCAATGACCAAGACCCAAACCAAAATAATGACCCTGATCAAAACCAAGGCAATGGCCAAGACCCAAACCAAGGCAATGGCCAAGACCCAAACCAAGGCAATGACCCAGATCAAAACCAAGGCAATGGCGAAGATCCAAATCAAAATAATGACCCAGATCAAAACCAAGGCAATAAAGATGATAACAATGCCAACACAGGTGACGAAAATAGCGATAAGAGCAGTGACACTAGTAGTTACGTCCTCTATTCTCCACTTTCGTCAACCTCAACCTATTTAGTCGATACCGATAACAATAAAAAATACGAATGGACCAGTGACTACATTCCTGGACAAGTTACTTATTTAGACAGTGAAGGTTACTTGGTTCGTACGGGTTATGATGCGGATAATATCGAAACCAATAATAATTCTTTTTATCAAACTCAGCCTGGTTTCAACTTTGGCGGTGTGGTTCAACGCAGTCATATCGATGCCGATACTGGGGAGACTGTCATTGATTGGACACTTAACTATCAAGATGACTTAGGCGGCGATTATAATGCTGAAATGCCTCACCACGATATTGCCATCATGCCAAATGGTCATATTTTAATGCTAGTCTGGATCAGAATGTCCTATGATGAAGCGGTTCAAGCAGGCCGAAACCCTGATGAAATCAATAAAGACGATGGTATTCTCTCTGAGCGTATCATCGAAGTGGAACAAAATGAAGATGGCAGTTGGAATACAGTTTGGCAATGGAACGCTTGGGATCACTTAGTTCAAAATCAAGATCCTGATCAAAATAACTATACCGATGAAGCCATACTAAATAGCCCTGAGAAACTGGATGTCAATTACATCACCAGTAACACAGATGATATCTTTCATCTTAATAATGTCTACTACATCGAAGACTATGATCAAATCATCGTCTCTTCAAATACCTACAGTGAACTTTGGGTGATCGATCATTCCACCACATCTGCTGAAGCCGCGACCAATGCAGGCGGCAATTCAGGCAAAGGAGGCGATTTACTCTATCGTTGGGGAAATCCAGAGGCCTATGGTTATGAAAATGATACTTATACCTTCTTAAATGGTGTTCATGACGTCAACCTTGTATTGGATAGTAGCGCCAGTAATGGATTTGGTACCTTTGTTATGTACGGCAATAACCGCAATGAAACAAGCAGCCAAGTCATTGAAATAACCCCTCCGATTAACAGTGATGGAAGCTACACACTGGGTGATACTAGCCAAGGTATTGACGATCTTTACGGGCCATTCAGCACAGATCTGACCGCCGACATAGGTTATCAACAAAACAGTGTTGGCTCCGCCGAAAAACTCACTTCAGGTGATTACATTACCTGTGATTGTGGCGGCACAGGCAAGGCCGTCTGGATAGACAGTGACGGTAAGGTCACAGGTGAAATGGATCCCTCTCTCAATACCACAGGTCAAACAGGCCCGGTATTTAGGCTCTACCAATTTGAAGCTGACGACAGTGCGTTTACAGGTATAGAAAAATAACCTGTCAATAAAAAACTAAAATGCAACAGCTCTAATAGAGCTGTTGCAGCACTATCTATCCTGGCTTTGGGTATATGAGAATAGCTTTTGATCTATGGGAATCGTTTTTAGTGCATAAGAATAATTTCTGGTGTATGAGCAAAGTAGGAGCGAAGCACACTGTTATGCCTGTCCTATCTTTGTTTCTATCTCTGTTTAATAGCTTTATTCTCTTTATGTAAAAGCTGTCAGTGAGCGAATAAGTTTATGTTTTGACGTGTTCTAGAAATGACCTACACATTGATTTAATTCTACTCACCTGTCCCCACAAACCCGACCATACGGGATATTAAATCACCTTCCATTTCGGTAAAATATTGACCAAGCTGAACTTGCTGTAAACCGTCCGCTCCCGTACCAGAAAAAGCGACAGTGACACGAGTGACGTTGGAGAGGGTATCGCTTTTAACCACTTTCGCTGACCAACCGAGCGCATTCGCACTAAACATGCCAACATAATGACTTAATGCGTCAATCCCCATTAAGGTTTCAGGGGTACGAGGATCGTCGTAGCGTATGCTCTCTGTTACTGCACTCTTTATTTTAGCAAGTCGAACCTCAGCATTCTCGATTTGCCAAGCATCAAAAAAAGTTGTAATACAATCTGACATATTTGAATCCTCACTTTTAAACGAAATACATAAATGAAACACATCATACCGCGCCCAGCCTTTGAAGGCTGGCTACAGCACCTTGTTATTTATTTGAATTATTCATCTATAAACATATTAAAACCACCATAAATTAAACGCTTACCATCAAAAGGCATAGGGTTGTTATCAGGGTGCATCCTTGGATCGTCCTTCATGGCTTTCCAGCCAAGATCCCGCACCGCTTTAGAAGGCCATGTGACCCAAGAAAAAACAATGGATTCATTAGCTTCTCGTTTCACGGACAATGGGAATGACGTGATTTCACCTTCGGGGACATCATCTTCCCACGTTTCGACTATTTTTAAAGCGCCATTTTCTTTAAATACCGCGGCCGACATTTTTGCGTGTTCAATGTACTTCTCTTTATTTAGGGTAGGTACAGCGGCAACAAATCCATCGACATAATGCATTTCAATCTCCTTAATGATCAATAAAATCTATCCTTAATGAACCATAAAATATAAACCGTCCCTTCAACATGGACTCCCCCATAAAGCCTAGTCAAAGGAGATCAAATCGACTATTAATGATGGCTCTCCATGAATGCAGCCTCTCAATACATACCATAAACAACTGAATTCACATACTAAAATAAGAAAAATCTTGACAATAAACTCATGTTATGACTCAGCAGGAGCGTCCATATATGTCTTGGTTGTTTTTCTAATTATCATCATCTTCACTATTATCGTTTTCATTGAAAAATAAGTCAGAATTTTTTAATTGCTCCCACTCAAAAAAATGAGCCAATGAATTTCTATTTTTTATCCTTCTTTTAAGTTTTTCAATCTCTCCCTCACCCAAATCACCATATTGATACTTTAGCTTTAAATCTTCATATTTATCATACTCTTTTAATGACTCTCGTAACATATTGAAATGTTTCTTTTCTAACTCTTTCTCTAATTGATTAGATTCTAGATGCCGAGTTACACGCCCCAAAGACTGTAAAAACATGGTTGCATCTTCAATAGAGCTATCATGCACAACCAATTTTAAGATTTCCTTCCCACTTTCTAAAAAAGCTGGAGTGTTGTACATGTGGAACATATCTAAATCTGCTTCTCGATATATCTCGCTTTGTAAATTAGCATGCGGCCCAACTTGTTTTTTACCCCGTGACTCCAAGATATACCACCAGTCTTCTTTCGAGTCGTCTGTAACAAAGATAACATTCTTAATGTCTTCACCTTTAGCTTTCTCTATTAATTGTTTCCACAAGATTAAATCCCCATATTGGCGATCGTACTTTAACCCGTTATAAGAAAAGGTGTTGTTCTCAGACTTCGACTTATTAAAATCTTTGTATCCTGGAGGTATTTTGTTCTCGTAACGCTCCTTGCCTTCTTTATATAAATTATTCAACCATTCTTGATCTTTAGGAGGCTGCCCAACTTTCCCTTCAATTACTTCGTTCAATTTGTCTCTAATAGAATCATGAGACCTAACACAAGGTTGCTTATCATCCCAATAAGTAACTGACTTTTTATAAGAAGATATCAATTTCCCGATATCTTTGTGCAGTTTTTCCGTGTTTTCATGGAGCCTTGGAAACCTTCTTTGCAACGCTAACGACTCAAAATCACCTTTGAATATTTTTTCAATCTTATCAAGATTACCATTGATTTTATTAAATATTGCCTTTTCGTCTCTTACTACTTCAAGGCGCCTTCTTTGATACTCCAAGCCTACATGATAAGGAATCCATAACTTATCTCCCAAAGATTCAAGCAACGCGAAGAAATCATCACGTGTCTGCTCAGCATAGCCGTACAAATTAAGTAATACATTTGTGTCGAGGACAAACAGCGTTTCCTCACTTCTCCAAGCTTCTTGAAGTGAATCCTCTTTGGGGTTATAAAACCCCTTAAAACAATCTCTCATATCAGCCTAACTTATTTAAAAATATATTTTTTAAATATCACATACTGAAATAACATAGTTAATTTGATCAACTAGTTAAAAGTGATATCATTTACTCCATATTACCAATAGCCTTTCTAACTAAACCATCACCCAAAAATACTAAAACCATTCCAATCGAGTGTTCTACATCACAATTCTCAGCTAATGAACCAAGCCATACTCTAATCCAACACACTCAATTCGAAGCAATACTCTGCTTTTGATGTTCAACTCAGTACAAACACGGTTGTGTCCGTCCGTGACAGGGTGAGGGTTTATATAATAAAGCGTTTCGAACGATAAATAGGAATATTTATCTGGCTGTTAAACATGGATGTTATTTGTCATCGTCGAGCCCACAAGGCCAAAAATGTTCCCGACATTTTAAGGCATTCCCTGCTATCCATGCAGGTCAGATACTTGCGCTGTGTCACAAGTGTGTTTGCACATAAGCCTGCGGCCAGCAATTTAATGCATTACACCTAGCCTATTAAAACCAAATAATTTAAACCAAGGATATTATTTGCTGTTCATTCTCCTTTGGCCCAGTGTGAGTGGGTACTCACGCTCTTCATTAAGCGAAGCTTCATCTCTTCAATCCTGCTGCAAGCAATTAGCATCAATAAGGGAACAAGTAAACAGGAAAGAAAGTTTAAGTGCGAAACTTAATAAAAAGAGAGATACAACTTACATAGAAAGGTCGACATTGAACTCAAAGGCTCAAGTATGACAAATCAATGTCATACTTATACCCGTGACTGAGGGATCCCCACTTTTCTGGCTCATAAACAATGAATACTGATTGTGAAGTGAGCCAAGTTATA
>NZ_CANLZC010000033.1 GCF_947495455.1 uncultured Shewanella sp.
GTTATGTGCTGTATAACTTGGCTCACTTCACAATCAGTATTCATTGTTTATGAGCCAGAAAAGTGGGGATCCCTCAGCACCCGGAATACCTTGTATGGCTGGAATCGCCACATTTCGCAGATATTCCGTAATGGTCTCTTGAGACAAAGTCTCACTGGTACTCGAAATGAATACTATGCCGCTTGTCGCGGCGGAATTAGGGTCAATTTTAAGAATTTCTGGACTATGGACCCCTTCAGGCAATTGCCACAACATACTGTTTATGCGGCTATTGACTTGAGCCAATAAACCATCGATATCACGACCGATATAAAAAGAGAGAATAATATTGCTTTCTCCCGCTTGATCGTTAGCACTCATATAGTCCAGTCCATCTAGGCCGGATAAAATACTTTGTATGGGGCGCGTCACAAAAGCAGACATCACCTCAGCGCTCGCACCGGGAAAAACCGTAGTGATGCTTATTTCATAAGCTGGTAATAATGGAAAATGACGAGAGGGCAACTGTTTATAGGCCAGAACGCCAAAGAGGAGCAATAATAAACATAGGCTAAAACTTAATATCGGCCTTTGAATAAACCTTTTTATAAACATATGGTTAACGTGACCTTATATCGATGGAAGAGGCTCTGACACTGACCCCATCGAACACTTTACGTAAACCCGCTGCAATGATAGTGTCCCCTTCTTGCACTCCAGATACGATTTCGACATTCCCATTTCGTCGACGACCGATTTTTACGGCTGTTTTTTTGGCTTTTTGATCAACAACTAAGTAAACAAAATCACCATACAAAGAAGCCATCAATGCCGTTTCAGGCACAGTTAATACTTTTTTCTTATCTTGTAATTGCAATACCGTATCGACATAACTACCGGGATATAAGTCCGTAGCTGAAAACCTTGCACGAAGCGTTACAGTCCGTGTATCTTCATTGACTAGAGGGTCAACCGCATAAACCTTAGCCCCATATTGATAAGGCGATGGTATTGTTTGCACTAAGTGCTCTCCAGAGTGCACTTGATGCATCAATTCTCGCGTGATCTTCACTTCATCACCCAATTGAATGTTGGAGCGATACTTCTGCGGTACTGTAAATTCGACTCTTAATTCTTCCGTCGACTGAAGTGTGGCAAGGGGATCGCCAATAGCCACCTCATCGCCAAGCTCCACTTGCGTCAATCCAAGTATACCGTCAAATTCAGCAATGTTAGTGGCCAAAGCGAGCTCTTGCTCAATGGTCACCAGTGCTGCTTCGTCATTATGATATTGACTTTTAGCTTGAATAAGCTTTTCTTCTGACACAGCCCCTTTTTGAAATAACTTTTGTAAACGTTCAAACTCAAATTGACTACTTTCAAGCTTAGCCTGAGCCTCATTCAATTGCGCTTTAAGCACTTCGGGATTAATTTCAAATAATCGATCCCCTTGCTTGACCGACTGACCCGATTGCAGCGGGATTGCGGTAATACGCCCCGCTATCTGAGCTCTCACCGTGATCCCTGCAAATGATTGTATTGTCCCCACTGCTGGAATTTCTGTGCCCCAATACTGAGCACTCACTTTATCTAAAATAACCGCAACGGCTGGAGTGGCTTTAAATTTAGATTGGAACGTATTTTCAATAAAAAATGATTTAGCCAAATAAATGCCTATAACACAGGCAATAATAATAAGAGTCGCAATAATTATCTTGCGTTTTTGAATCATTGCAGACTTATCACTTCGAGCCAAACAATATCCTTATCAATAGTATGCTTACATTCATAGAGTGTAGATGGGCTCCCTCAATTATCAAGATATCTTTGATTATTCAACACTAGAATCGATTATAAGGTTACTGAAAAATGGCTTTCTCAAATCAATACTTTTAGGTAATTGTGACCCATAGCCTATATTTGTAGGGCTATTGAAAGAAGGCAGTGAATAGATATTTCCACCAACAGGGAAATTGAAAAATAGAGTGCTTCATCAAAAAAGTCGTGCCCGTTTAATTTTTATCATAGCGCAACTTTCTAATACGAAATCATCAACAGGCGACCATCATTTTATGAGCTATTTTTTTAAAAAATGACTAACCAACATATTTGCGCATATTTATGTGTGTTATTTGTCGAAATTAAAGATATCCATATTTCATCACCGACACTGAAGATAGAGCAACTCACTGAGGCTTTCATCTGCTCACATCAGAAAAAAGCGAACCTCCTCATTCATTCTATAACAATATCTCTAGGCCTCATTGCATTCTTTAGTTTTTTACACCAACTATCCTTATACCTTTTTGGCTCAAATGTTATTTCGAGCATATTCATTGTTTTTTATGTGCTCTTCTTGTATTACACCACTTCCATTCATGTCGCTACAGCAAGTTGCTTTTATGTATTACCCCTATATTTTTGTACACTTTCTATTTTCTTTTCTAAGCCCAACCCAGGCCTGTTTACTCCTTATAATATGCTACCTAGTTCAAGAATTAAGTCATTATATCTATGACGTAATAACAGGCGTGAAATTTAAAGACAGCGAAAGAATAATTCAAGATCAATCAAAGTATCACAATGTGCTCATACACCAGATTTGACAATAACTCAGCTCATAAAACATTGATGCTGTTTTTGACAGAAACTAAGTTCTTCCTAACTATACAAATCACTTACCCTTTTCCCAAACTCCTTTTCAGGTGCTCAAATAATTGCTTTTTAGAAACATTATGACTCATCATTTGATTGTGTTGACAAGAAATTGGAACCACAGATATATCAGAACACACTTTTCTGAAACCTAATCCATCGGATTGAATGGCTTGATATGTATGCTTTATCTCAACACAAGGCTCAGTACATTGATATATGGTCACTTTTCCTTTATATACAGGCAGTTGTAAATTTGAATACCACTCATCCTTTTGCAGCTCCAAAGACTCATCAGAAAACCAAGACGTAACCAAGGGGTCCATCATAAAAGCATGATTGACAGCTATGCCACACGCCTGAAGTTTCACCGCAACAAAATAAGAAAGAACAGCACCGAAGCTCCATCCAAGAATTGAACAATGTCCCTCTAAACACAGATTGTCATTGATAATCGTTTCAGCCAATTCAGTCGCCCAAGTGTCAAAGTCTGTAAATCGATTCTGTCTATCTGTGTCAAATAAAACCAAATGAATATCGGATGGCATTTCTGGGATCAGGGTATTCAACCACATCTCATAACCGATGCCATTTAAAGGAAGAATAATCAGCGTTTCTTTAGCATCCACAGCTCGGTGATACTCAACCCAAAGTTTTTGATTCTGGATCATCGCGTCGGATGGAGTATGCCTTCCTCCTTGCGAACCTTGATAACATGCTACTTCAGTTACCGTTTGAACAGCTTTTTCAAATGATTCAAAGAACACCTTGCTATTTTCCTCATTCAGCTGTGAGCTAATATGGAAGCCCAACTGCCCATTGTACACTGCACCATTAATATTTAAGAGGCAATTATCATCATTTCCTTCAAACACACACTGGCCAGTGGAGTCATTGGTCAGTTGCCACAACGAATCGTCATCATGATGTTCTAGCTGTCCTAAGTAATTGAAACTTATTGGTGGTAGCCCTTTGTGATATTGTCCAGTCTGAGTAAGCGCACCATAACCAATGCCCTTGTCTGGTATCGCCCTGAGCATTTCCTTAGTATGGATAATTGTGGCTTCAACGCTATCTTTTTTCGATAAGAGCACTGGATACAGAGTGGTAAACCAACCTAAGGTACGAGAGACATCGAGGTTTTGCGCAATCACTTCCCGGCCATGCCCTTCTAAAGTGATGAGAACATGCTCACTGTTAAAGGTGATACTTAACGCAATTGACAATGCACTCAGTAATAAGTCATTAATTTGTGTGTGATAGCCTTTTGGGGCTTCTTTTAATAATCGACTTGTCAAGGACACGTCCCATTGTAGGCTGTGCATCGACCTAGAATAAGGCTCGGGCCAGCTTATGGCCATGTCTGTTATTTGCTGCCAGTAGTTTAACTGCACTTCATGTTTCGCAGCATAATCCGCTACTGCACTCACCCATTGGCGGTAACTGCTAGTCTTAGGTGCCAGTATTTGCCCTGTGATCAAAAAATGGATATCATTAGATAAAATGCGACAAGAGACGGCATCAATGATGAGATGATGTGCCATAAATACCAATCTAGCAGCCCCATCTGCACATCCATCAAGATGTACAACCCGCCACAAGGGGCCCATTTCAATATTTAGGGAAGCTTGAAAAGCTGTGAGCTGCTCACTAAGTTCCACTTCACCCATGCCTCTAACATTCAAAGTGAAGAGAGGGGCTTGGGTTGGATGTTCACAATACACTTGCTTCCAATTGTTCTCGATGTAATGATAACGCACCCGTAACATGTCGTGATGAGCGGCCAACGAGTAGAGCATTGTTTCAATTTGTGTACCTGTAACCTCAGCTGGAATACATAATACAAAAGCCTGATTAAAGTGCTGGGGCTGCGCGAATTTAGCCTCAAAAAACCACTGCTGAATGGGTAACAAATCAAATTCCCCCGTTAAGAGCCCTTGCTCACTATCAATTTCAACTTTTACAGACTCTTCAATTAATTGCATGGATAGCAAGGCAATCGTCGGCTTATCAAAAACATCCTTAATTTGAATACTAAAACCATCGCGGCGCAGCCGTGATACCAACTGAATACTCACAATAGAGTCACCACCAATACGGAAGAAATCATCCTGAATACCCACTCGTTCAAGCCCCAATACTTGTTGCCAAACCTCACATAATTGCTGCTCGATATCATTACGCGGCGCCAAATATTCATATTCTTCAGCTTTGATAAACTCAGGCTCAGGTAACGCCTTGCGGTCGAGCTTGCCATTAATCGTTAAGGGCACGCGATCAATCAAGGTAAACGTCAAAGGCTGCATATAGTCCGGCAGCATACGGGCCAACTGCTGACGAATGCGTTCCAGCTCAAGATCAGTGTTGAAATCGGTATCTGTATCAATCGAGTCTGTAATCACGTACGCGGTAAGATATTGACGGTTTTCACTCTGCTCTTCAGTATTACTCTCTTTAGCACGTTGACGATATATCACCACCGCCTGCTTAACCCCCTTGATTTGACTGAGCGCCGTCTCGATCTCACCTGGTTCAATGCGGTGACCGCGGATTTTTACCTGACTATCATTCCGCCCTAAGAATTCCAAATTACCATCGGTTAAATAACGCACCAAATCCCCTGTTTTATAAAGGCGGGTATACCCCTTATCGATATCGTCTGCGGTCGTAAACGGATTATTAATAAAACGTTCTGCGGTTAAATCTGGCTGATTTAAATACCCTCTAGCAAGACCTGCGCCGCTAATATAGAGCTCACTAGGAGTGCCGATAGGAACGAGTTGTAAATACTCATTCAACACATACATTTTGGTATTATTTATCGGGGTGCCTATATTTGTGGCAATATCTCCCTCTTTAAAGGTGTTGGTTGTCACACACACAGTCACCTCTGTGGGGCCATAGGAATTAAACACCCTAGAGATTTGACTAAAAGAAGTTAATACTCTCAAAGAAGGAGACTCTCCACCTGTAATTATCGTCTTTAACGAGGAGAACTCACTCGGTATTAATTGATTGAATATCACAGCAGGAAAAGTAGCGACATTAATGCACTCTTTCTGAATTAACTTGGAAGCACTTACTACATTTTGCTCTTGTTCACCACACAGATACCCCGTTTGTCCACTTAATAAGCTAAGAAATAACTCAGATACTGAAGCGTCAAACACATAGGATAAAAACAATAATGCCTTGTCCCTCTCTTGCGTATTAAAACGTTGAACTAAAGCCTTGACAAGGTGTACCACACTTCCATGCTCTACCATCACCCCTTTAGGTTGGCCTGTGGTGCCCGAGGTGTAAATCACATAGGATAAGTCATTAATTTTATTTATGTTAGTCGTGTTATATAAAGGCTGTGAGCTCAACGCGGTATCATTAGCCTCAATAATATGAATACCTAGCTCAGCTTCATATATCCAATCCTTCAACTGGGTTTGATAATGCGCTTGAGTAATCATAAAAGACGTATCTGTATCCTCCAACATAAACACAGTACGAGCTTGCGGGTACTCTGGGGCAATCGGCACATACGCCCCGCCCGCCTTAAGTACCGCTAAGATACTGATTATCATTTCTAGACTTCGATCTAAGTACAGTGCAATCAAGGTATCTGGCTTAAGTGGTGTGTGGAATTTATCTTGATATTGCTCCCGTAAATAATGCGCCAGCTGATTAGCTCGCTCATTTAACTCCGCATAAGTCAACTGTATATCTTCAAAGACTAGAGCAACATTACACTGTGTTTGCTCCACTTGTTCTTCAAACAATTTCTGCAAAGTCTTATCCCTTGGGTAAGCCTGCTCTGTTTGATTCCAATCATGCAATAAAGTCTGTTTTTCAGTACTGGATAATAAACAAATATCACTCAGTTGCTGTACTGGTGCCAGTAATCCCATTAATGCTCGTCGATACATACCACTGAAACGCTTGATACTCGCCTCACTAAACAAGCTTATGGCATAGCCCCACTCAATCTGCAATGATGCATGACTGTTATCAACAGACACCCCCAAATCATATGTTGCTGGTGCATATAATGCCTTATCACCATGTGTTACAGGGTAAAATAATCGCTTCATCACATCTTGTACATTCACTTCAGCACCAAATTGCTGCACACTAAACATCACCTGAAATAAGGGATGTCGAGACAATTCTCGCTCCACACTCAGCTCACTCACTAACTTCTCAAACGGGAGCTCTTGATGGATTTTCCCATCCTGTATACAATGCTGAACTTGCTCAATCAGAGCAGGCACACTTAACCCCAGATCAAGCCGTACTCTTAACGGTAACACATTAACAAAAAAGCCGATTAAATCTTGAGTCTGAGGATGGTGACGGTTATCTGAAGGCGTCCCTAAAATAATATCTGTTTGATTACTCAACTGACTTAACAGCACATAAAAACCACTCAGCATCACTGTATAAAGGGTAGTGTTATGCTGTTTCGCCAACTCACGTAACTCGGCTGATAACATAGGTGTGAGCCTTTGTGTTAATTGCGCACCACGATAATCTAACTGGCTCGGCCTAGGATAATCTGTCGGTAACTGTAAAATTTCACATCCTGCTAGCTGCTCACGCCAGTAGCTAAGCTCGCTATATAATCGATCACCTTGGAAATATTCTCGCTGCCAGTGAGCATAATCACCGTAGGTTATCGATAAGTTTGCTAAGTCTGCCTCTCTATCGTTTAGCAACGCGCTATAAATCTCAATGAGCTCCTTAAATAGCACCCCAACCGACCAACCATCAAAGGCAATATGATGTAGTATGATCAACAGATAACGTTCACATTCTCCATCCTTTGTACTGACATCATAACGGTGTAAACGCAATGGCGCCTCAGTGGATAAATCAAACGGACGGTGAAGGTGTTGCTCTATCAAAATGTCTAGCTCACTTTCTTCACTCTCTTCGATCTTAGGTTGATCACACAGCTGATAATCATCATATTGAAGCACTTGTTTTAATGGCTGCGTATACCCCTCCCCCTCAGCCGTTTCATGATAGGTACTGATGAGCACAGGATGCCGCCTAGCGATCACATTAACACTCTGTAGTAAAATAGCCTCATCGACACCTGTTCTAAGCCTAACCAAATAAGGCATATGATAAGTGTCAGTTCCTCCTTCGAAGCGCTCAATAAACCATAAACGCTCTTGAGCAAAAGACAGCGGCCAAGTCTCAACGCCTTGTTCATCTTCTGTGGAACAACTAGGCACTTTAGGAATAATAGTGTCAAGAGTATCTGTTAATTGTAACGATAACTGGGCTATCGTCGGGGCGTTAAATAATGAGGCCAGAGGCAATTCAATATTAACCACTCGCTTCACCTGCGCACTTAAGCGTGTCGCGCTGATGGAATCGCCACCGATGCGAAAAAAATTATCATGAATACCCACTCGCTGAAGGCCAAGCACCTGCTGCCAAATATCACACAGCTGAACTTCAAGCTTATTGCGTGGCGCAACATAAACATTCTTATCAATGAAATCAGGCTCAGGTAAAGCATGACGATCCACCTTACCATTTAGGGTTAACGGAATACTGTCAATTTGAGTGAAACTCAGCGGCACCATGTGATCCGGCAGGGATTGAGACAAAGCAGTACGTAACATATCATCATTCACTGCTGCTTCTCTATTATCAGTACTATGAACGGGAACGTAATAAGCCGCAAGATATTTACCCTTATCGCTTATTTTATCGCTCTCTTTATCAATAACCACCGCTTGCTTAATCCCGTCTATTTGACTAAGTGTCGTTTCGATTTCACCCAGCTCAATCCTAAACCCTCGAATTTTAACCTGACGGTCTAAGCGGCCTAAATATTCTAAGTTACCATCGGGCAAATAACGCACTGCATCACCTGTTTTATACAAACGGGTATAGCCTTTCTCTATATCTTTTTCAGTGGCAAAAGGATTAGTAATAAAACGCTCAACCGTTAATTCAGGTCGGTTTAAATACCCTCTCGCTAATCCGGCGCCACCAATATAAAGCTCACCCTCAACACCGATAGGCACCAGTTGTAAATATTGGTTTAATACATAAAGGCGAATATTGGTAATAGGTTTACCTATTATTGAATAATGCTTCTTACCGTGCTCTCCTCTATACCAATAGTAAGTCGCATCAGCACCCACTTCTGTTGAACCATATAAATTGAATAAACAGCTTTCAGGCAAACATTCAGCAAAATACTGTAATCGATTTAATTGAATCGACTCACCACTTGATATCACTAAACGCAATGATTGAAGGTAAATCCCCTTTTCATATAATAATAACTGTTGCAGTAATATAGGAACAGCCGTCAGTCTAGTCACTTTATGAGTATGAATAATACCACTCAATAGCTGAATATCTCGTTGCTCATTAAAACTGCATAATATCAGCTTACAACCAAAACTTAACGGGTGAAAAATCTCAGCTATATGATCAACAAACCCAAGAGAGGTTTTCTGACAAAATACATCATTTGAACATGATGCAAATTGAGTTTCCATCCACATGATACGATTAAGCATATTTATTTGTTTAATCATCACACCTTTAGGTTGACCCGTGGTGCCTGAGGTGTAAATAATACAGACTAGATTCTCTGAATAATTTTCTATTGTTAAATTATTTACTGATTGTATTTTAAAAATATCACAATGCAGAATAATCTTCTTATAATCGAAATCGATATAATCAAGTAATCCATTGAGCTGTTTTACATAATGGCCCTGTGTTATCACAAAAGATGCCTCTGTATCTTTAAGCATAAATATGATTCTAGATTGTGGATATTCAGGTAAAATAGGAACATAGGCACCACCCGCCTTTAGCACAGCTAAAATGCTAATGACCATCTCTAAACTGCGGTCTAAATACAGTGCAATTAAGGTGTCGGGTTGTAAGGGCTTCTGATATCGTGCTTGATATTGATTTCTTATATGATGCGCTAATTGATTGGCTTTTTGATTCAGTTCTGAGTAAGTTAATGCTTCATCATCATAAACTAACGCAATATTATTCGGTGTTCTTTCCACTTGCGCTTCAAACAATTGTTGCAGCGTTTTATCTTTAGGATAGGGCTGCTCTGTTTGATTCCACTCATGCAATAAGGTATGACGCTCATCCGCTGAAACCAGTGACATATCTTGATGTAACATAGTCGGTGATTGACTTAACTGCGCCACTATCATATGGAACTGCACTAATAACCGCTGCGCCTGAGTTCCATCAAGGTAAACACTGTCATAGGTTAATTGAACACTTAATCCTTCCGCCGATTCATGTATCATCAAGATCAAGGGATAATCCGTTTTCTCAATACTACCTCTCATCGTCACTTGCGACTGAGTTTCCTCATCTATCGCCACTGGATAATTTTTAAACACAAATAAACTGTGAAATAATCGCTCCCCACCTGTTTGTAAACTGGCCAGTGGCACGCCGCTGCAATGACTCATGCTTAGAAGGCTTTGCTGAATAGCCCGTAATATATCCGCGCAACTCCTCTCATCCTTCCAATTCACCGCTAATGGTAAAGTATTAATGTAAAGCCCCACACTGGATTCAATATCCGCAATCGGTATCTCTCGACCCGAAACTGTCACCCCCACTATCGTTTGCTCATCACCAGTATAGCTTTGCAACAACTTATGCCAAGCAAATTGCATCGCCACATTCAGCGTCACGCCTTGCTCATGACACATCACCTTTAATTGCTGTAACCCATCACCTTCTATTAATAACCTTTGTGATTCAGGTTTATCCACCTGCCTCAGCTCACTCAAGGGTGCCCGTCGACTCAACAGCAAATTAATGTCCGTTGTCCCCAACCAAGTTTCGCCCTCTGCTTGCCAATAGGTTTCCGCCGCTTGTCTATGTCTCATCAACCATGACTGCGCCTGACAATAAGCCTGCTCAGGTTCAACCTTTGACCTTATTCCTTGACATAACAACCGATAAATATCATGCACATATTGCCATAACACTGGTCCACTCCAGCCATCGAGAATACTGTGATGAGCCGTTTGCATGACGGTATAGTGACGGTCATGATGCTTAAAAAGTGTAAAACGCAACAGCCCTGGCTGGGTTAAATCAAACTCTTGCTGGCGGTCTTGTTGTTGAATAGCAATGATTTCCTCATCACGCTCAGCCTCGCTTAAATGACTTAAATCCATCACAGTAAAGTGACTGGCATTTATCGACGCGCCTTGGGTAATAATCTGTAGCGGCTCACCGTTCCAATCAAATGCCATTCTTAAGGCGGGATAACGCATTGAGGCCAACTGCCATGCCTGCTGATAAGATTCAAGGTCTAACCCATCATGGTAATCGAGCAGCAACTGCACTCGATAAGCATCATCTTGTGCTTGACTTAACACATGATAAATAAACCCTTGCTGTAAACTGTTGGCATTAAAAATCGCCTCGATATCATAACGAGACTGTAAATGCGTTAATCGCTCCATGCTTAAATCTGAAACAGGATAATCCGACGGTGTATGCACCCCCCCTTTTTTCGCCTCACTTAATGCACACGCCACCACATCCTTAAGCCCTTGCTCAAAGGCTTCCACAAAAACCTGAGTCTCTTTTTCAGTTAACCGTGAGCCGACAGAAAATTGCAGCTGTCCATCAATGATGCCACCATTAAGGTTCAACACATAAGGCGATTGATTCAGTGCAGAGATTGACTCTCCCGTTTCTTCATGAACCAATTGCCATAAAGCTTGAGGACGTGTGGTATGGTTATCAAATTGCCCTAAATAATTAAAACAAATCGGGGGCAATGCATCATGGTCAAACCCTAACGCACCAAAACCTATGCCTTTATTAGGAATGCCTTTCAAACTTTCTTTTACCGCGATTATCGTCCCTGCCAACGTATCTGCCACGGGCAAAACAACAGGGAACACAGTCGTAAACCACCCCACTGTACTTGTCGTATCAAGACTCTTATCAATCGACTCATCAATATTTTCACGACCATGGCCTTCAAGGGTAATTCCTATGTATTTCTCATCACACAACACATGAATGCCCATCGCAAGCGCACTTAAGAGTAATGCATTGATGTCAGTGTAAAAGCCTGCTGGTGCATCTCGCAGTAATTGCTCCGTTAATGTGGCTGACCAAGCTACCTTGTATGAATTATTGTGATGACCCGAAGACGATGCTGAGCCGAATGGCGTTGAGCTAGATTGATGTGCGCTTTGAGGTAAGAAAGAGGACTGTAAAAGAGTGGATTGATAAAAAGGCATAATACTGTCTAACTGCTTTTGCCAATATTCCCGCTGCCCTTGATGCCGGTGTGCATATTCTTTAACGGCATCAACCCATTGGCGATAACTGCTGGTTTTATTCAGTAACGCTTGCCCCGTTAACAGCTGATGCATGTCATTGACGATAATTCGCCAAGAGACCGCATCGATAAGCAGGTGATGCAACATAAAGCATAACCGAGCACGACCATCTTCATAGCCGGTTAAATGTACCACTTGCCAAAGCAGGTTTTCATCAATACTTAAGCTGGCTTGACACGCTGTCAGCTTGGCCTGTAATTGCTGCGCTGATAACAATGCAGTATCCACGCACAATAATGGCAGCATGGTCGATTGCTCTGTATAGCATTGGCGATAACCATTTTGGCCATCTCTCATGCAGCCTTTCTCTTTCAAGCTGACTTTATTAAAGCACACTCGCAACATATCATGTTGTTGTGACAACATCTCAAGTGCTTGGTTAATGCTATTTTTGTCAATATCCGCTGGAAGCACAAAGCTAAAGGCTTGATTATAGTGATGAGGCACTAACAAGGCTTGATGAAAAAACCACTGCTGAATAGGCAGTAGATCAAACGCCCCAGTTAATACACCTTGCTCACTTTCAATAACGCTATGTTCAATGACGCTAGCTTCACTCTCTGCCGCTAATTGCACCGATAACAAGGCAATGGTTGGCCAATTAAAAATATCCTTAACTTGTAACTGATACCCTGCACGGCGCAAACGGGACACCAACTGAATACTGACAATAGAATCACCGCCAATGCGAAAGAAGTTATCATGTATACCCACTCGTTCAAGGCCTTGCTTTTCCGGAAACAGCACTTGCTGCCAAATCTCACACAATTGAGATTCCAACTCATTGCGAGGCGCCACATAGGCATATTTATCAATCAAATCAGGCTCAGGTAAAGCTTGGCGGTCTAACTTACCATTTAGGGTCAACGGAATACGGTCAATTTGAGTGAAACTCATCGGCACCATGTGATCTGGCAGAGATTGAGACAAAGCAGCACGTAACATGGCATCATCCAGTGCTGTATCTCTATTATCAGTACCCTGAACGGGAACGTAATAAGCCGCTAAATACTTAGCCTTATCGTTTTCACTCCCTTTATCGCTCTCTTTATCTATGACCACCGCTTGCTTAATCCCCTCAAGCTGACACAGCGCACTTTCTATTTCACCCAGTTCAATCCTAAACCCGCGAATTTTCACCTGACGATCTAAACGACCTAAATACTCCAGATTGCCATTCGGCAACCAACGCACTAAATCCCCAGTTCTGTATAAACGGTTATCTCCCTTTTCAATGTCCTCATCCGTCGCAAAAGGATAAGTAATAAAACGCTCAACCGTTAATTCAGGCCGATTTAAATAACCACGTGCTAATCCAGCTCCGCCAATATAAAGCTCACCTGATGTACCAATAGGCAAAACCTGTAAACTATTATTTAAAACATACAGTTGAGTATTATTGATTGGCTTACCTATGAATGACGCAGTCACACGATTAATTGAAGAGTCATCAATCGATGAACGGTCAGTCAAAAGACAATCAAAATAGGTCACATCAATCGTCGCTTCTGTCGGCCCATATAAGTTAGTCAATGGAATATTGAGTGAATTTATGCGCTCAAAATTATCAAGAATAGTCGATGTTAACGCCTCACCACTACAGAAAATCTGCCGAACGGATGATGGCATCATTTCTTGTTCTGAAAATAAAGCTTGAATAAATCCATCAAACATGGATGGCACAAAATGCAGTACAGTTACATTTCTTGCTATCATTAATTCCGTTAACGCCATAGGATTATTATGCTGCTCAGGTAACATTATGACCAATGATGCTCCAATTTGATGCGCCCATAATAACTCCCAAACTGACACATCAAAACCATAGGGCGTTTTTTGTAAAACAACATCAGAGCAAGTTAAAGGGTATTTCGCTTGCATCCATCGCAAACGATTAACCACACTTTTATGTTCAACCATCACCCCTTTAGGTTGCCCTGTGGTACCTGAGGTGTACATCACATAGGCTAAGTCTTCTGATTGAGTGATAGGCCTCGGATTATTCAAAGACTGCATTGTTAAAAGGTCATCCTCAGCCTCTACCAAACAGGTATTAAGCTCTACTTCACTGAGCCAGTGACTTAATCTGCTAACATAGTGTGACTGGGTTATGACAAATGGCACATTAGTGTCTTTAAGCATAAATACCGTACGCCCCTTAGGGTATTCAGGCGTTATAGGTACATAAGCACCACCCGCCTTCAACACAGCTAGAATACTAATAATCATTTCTAAACTGCGATCTAAATACAGCGCAATCAAAGTATCGGGCTTAAGCAGTGTGTGATACATTTTTTGATATTGATGGCGTATATGATGGGCTAATTGATTGGCTCTTTGGTTTAATTCAAGATAAGTCAATTCTTCATCATCAAAAACTAACGCAATATTATGTGGCGTGCGCTCCACTTGCTCTTCAAACAATTGTTGCAGCGCCTTGTCTTTTGGATAAGGTGCTTCTGTTTGATTCCAGTCATACAATAGCGTGTGCTTTTCTTCTTTTGATAGTAAACACATGTCTCCCACGGTTTGCACTGGCTCCAATAACGCCATTAACGCTCGCTGATACATGCCTCTGAAGCGTTTGATGCTTTGCTCACTGAATAAACTGGTCCCATAGCACCAATCAAGGTTTAATGACTCATGACTATTATCAACAAATACACTCAAATCAAATTTTGCGGGCGAAAAAAAACTCTCCTCTAGGGAAACAGGATCAAATAACGCTTCAGTTACCTGCAACATCGTCTCTTCTGCACCAAATTGCTGCACACTAAACATCACCTGAAACAAGGGATGTCGTGACAAGTCTCGCTCAACACTCAGCTCACTCACTAACTTTTCAAACGGCAGCTCTTGATGGGCTTTCGCTCCCTTAACACAGTCTCTCACTCGCTCAATCAAAGCGGACACACTTAACCCAATCTCAATCTGTACCCTTAACGGCAGAGAATTAACAAAAAAGCCAATTAAGTCTTGGGTCTGTGGATGATGACGATTATCTGAAGGCATCCCTACGATAATATCCATTTGGTTACTCAATTGACTTAACAGCACATAAAAACCACTGAGCATCACAACATAAAGGGTGGTGTTTTTTTGCTTTGCTAATTCACGTAGCTGGCCTGAAAATTCTGGCGTAAGCCTTTGCGTTAATTGCGCGCCACGATAATCCAACTTCTCAGGCCTTGGAAAATCCGTCGGCAACTGTATGGTTTCACATCCTGCTAGCTGCTCACACCAATAGTTAAGCTCGCTATCTAATTGCTCACCTTGCAGGTAGTCCCGCTGCCAATGAGCATAATCACTGTAGGTTATCGATAAGTTGGGTAAATCAGGCGCTCTGTCCTCTATCAGCGCGGTATAGCTTTCAATAAGCTCTTTAAATAGCACCCCTACCGACCAAGCATCAAAGGCAATATGGTGTAACATCACTAACAGGTATCGCTCGTCTTCATCTTCACTTGAAGTGACATCATAGCGGTGTAAGCGCAGTGGCGGCTCATGGGATAAATCAAAAAAACGATGGATATCTTGATTAACGAGCGATTCTAGTGAGTCTTGCTCATTCAAAAAATGATAATCATATTCAAGCACTTGTTCTAATGGCTGTGTATACCCCTCCCCCTCGGCCGTTTCATGATAGGTACTAATGAGCACAGGATGCCGCCTAGCAATCACATTAAAGCTTTGTAATAACAAGCACTCGTCGACATTCGCTTTAAGCCTAACCCAATAAGGCATATGATAGGCAACACTTCCCCCTTCAAAGCGCTCAATAAACCATAACCGCTCTTGAGCAAAAGACAATCTATGCTCTATTAGCTCCTTAATATGACTAAAATCGTCTATCGAGTGGATCTGTCTCTTAAATAGAAAATATAATAGCTCACTTTTCCTAGCTTTAATTTCGGTAATAATACTGCTATCTGGTGCTTGTCCTGAATAGCCTAATTTAAGCTTTCCATTTTCCAGCCAAATTGAAATATTATAATCACTGATCTTTTTTAATAATGTCAACATAATTAAATCTCTATAATATTTTCAGGTTGCTGGGATTGAGCTAATTGTGAATGAATAATCACCTTCTCATGATTTATTGTATTTAATTCAATCGCAAGCTGAGCAATCGTTGGGTGGATAAGCAGCGAAGCCAAGGGGATGTCTATATTGGCCAACAGCCTCGCCTGTGCACTTAAGCGTATCGCGCTGACGGAATCGCCGCCAATGCGAAAGAAATTATCATGAATCCCCACTCGCTCAAGCCCTAGCACTTGTTGCCAAATATTACACAGCTGAGATTCAAGCTCATTACGAGGTGCCACATATTCATTAGTTTTGATAAACTCAGTCTCTGGTAGAGCCTCACGGTCTAATTTACCATTTAGAGTTAACGGCACGGCATCGATTGGCGTAAAGCTCAGCGGCACCATATAATCGGGCAGCACCTTTAATAACTGAGCCCGCAAAGTGTCATCATCGAGTGCTATTTTTATATTATCAGCACCTTGAACTGGAACGTAATAAGCCGCAAGATATTTGCCCTTATCGTTTTCGCTCTCTTTAGCACTTTCCTTATCACTCTCTTTATCGATGACTACCGCTTGTTTAATCCCCTCAAGCTGGCACAGCGTACTCTCTATTTCTCCCAATTCAATCCTAAACCCACGAATTTTAACCTGATTATCATTTCGGCCTAAATATTCAAGATTGCCATCAGGCAAATAACGCACTACATCACCTGTTTTATACAAGCGAGTATCACCTTTCTTTATATCCTCATCGATAGCAAAGGGGTTGTCGATAAAACGCTCCGCCGTTAACTCAGGCTGGTTTAAATAGCCTCTCGCTAATCCGGCGCCGCCGATATAAAGCTCACCAGAAATACCAATGGGAGCAAGGTTCAAACGGTTATTGAGCACATAGAAACTCACATTTGCGTAGGCTTTTCCTATTTCGTTGTCTTTATCTTGCTCGGCAAATAATGCCCCAACGGTCGCTTCCGTTGGACCAAATTCATTGATGATACACTCAGCATATTCTTGTAATTGACTAATGTGATAAGGGGTTAACTTCTCCCCGCCTAAAATGACTTGTTTTATTTTATAGTCACTGCCATCAAGCAATAACGCGGCTAAGCTTGGAGTCAGTTTGACGCTGTTTATTTGATGCCTAATAAGATGCTGCTGATAAGCTTCCACATTGAAAGTATCTTCTGAATAGACACACACTGCACCGCCAGTAAAAAGTGGGCAGAGCATAGTTGTCACAGAAAGATCAAAAGAATAGTTCGTTGAAAAATCAACACGCTCTAATCCATGAGGCAGCTTATCAACTAATGCATAAAAATAGTTAACAATGGCTCTATGTTCAATCATCACCCCTTTGGGTTGTCCTGTTGTACCAGAGGTATAAATCACATAGGCCAAATCTGTCGCTTGGCTCATAAAGGTTAAATTGTCTGTCGCTTGTGACGCTAATCGCTCATCATCAGCCCTTATTAAATTACAGGCTAAAATATCTTCATTCAACCACTCATCACTTACCCACCCACTTAACTGATCATGGTAATGTGACTGGATTATCACAAAAGGTGCGTTAATGTCTTTAAGCATAAACACTATGCGCGCCTTAGGGCACTCCGGCTCGATAGGCACATAGGCCCCGCCCGCTTTTAACACCGCCAAAATACTGATGACCATTTCCAAGCTGTGGTCTAAGTACAAAGCAATAAGGGTATCGGCTTTCAATGAGCTGCCATATTGTTTTTGGTACTGGCTGCGCAGGTGATAGGCTAACTGATTGGCTTTTTGGTTTAATTCAAGGTAGGTTAATTCTTCATCTTCAAACACCAATGCAATATTATTCGGCGTTTGCTCGACTTGTTCTTCAAACAATTGCTGCAACGTCTTTTCCCTTGAATAAGGCACATCAGTTGAATTCCACTCGCGCAATAAAGTATGACGCTCTTCATCAGATAATAACGATAAAGCCTGCTGGGGCCGTTCAGGTTTCTGACTAACTTGTCTTAAAATCAAATTAAACTGATTAAGCAATCGCGCTACTTGTACATCATCTACATTATCACCGTCATAACTTAATACTATCTCTAACCCTGCAGCACCCTCATAAGCCATCAGTGTCAACGGATAGTCCGTTTTTTCAATGCTATCTCTAATGGTTATCGGTAAAAAGTCATTGTCATTAACAGGTGTAAGGTAGTTTTCAAACACCAACAAACTGTGAAACAAACGCTCACTTTGAGTTTGTAGGCTAGCCAAAGACACGCCGCTATGACTGCTTAAACCTACCATACTTTGCTGGATAGACTGCAAAATCTCAGCACAAGTGCTGTTGTCGCTCCAATTAACCGTCAACGGCAAGGTATTAATATAAAGTCCTACGCTGGCCTCAACACCATCAACGGGAATATCTCGACCTGATACTGTGGTGCCAACAAGGGTTTGCTCATCACCTGTATAAACTTGCAGTAGCTTATGCCAAGCAAACTGCACTGCAACATTGAGTGTCACCGCCTGCTCACAGCACATCGCCTTTAATTGGATTAATTTCTCCCCAGCAACACAAAGTTTTTGTGTTGCTGGGGATGTGATAGCTTTTCGTTGGGTTAAATCGACTTTACTACTTAACAGGCTGTTAATATCATTACTGCACAACCAATGTTGACGCTGTGTCTGCCAATAAGTTTGCGTAGTTGAACTCTGCTTTGCAAGCCAAGTTTGCGCCTCAATATACGCCTGTTCAGCCTCAACATGAGGCGTTTCTCCACTCACTAATGACTGATAAGTTTCATGAACATATTGCCATAACACTGGTCCACTCCATCCATCACTGACACTGAGGTGATCTGTTTTCATCACAGTATAATGATTGTCGTGATGCTTAAAAAGTGTAAAACGCAACAGCCCTGGCTGGGTTAAATCAAACTCTTGCTGGCGGTCTTGTTGTTGAATAGCAATGATTTCCTCATCACGCTCAGCCTCGCTTAAATGACTTAAATCCATCACAGTAAAGTGACTGGCATTTATCGACGCGCCTTGGGTAATAATCTGTAGCGGCTCACCGTTCCAATCAAATGCCATTCTTAAGGCGGGATAACGCATTGAGGCCAACTGCCATGCCTGCTGATAAGATTCAAGGTCTAACCCATCATGGTAATCGAGCAGCAACTGCACTCGATAAGCATCATCTTGTGCTTGACTTAACACATGATAAATAAACCCTTGCTGTAAACTGTTGGCATTAAAAATCGCCTCGATATCATAACGAGACTGTAAATGCGTTAATCGCTCCATGCTTAAATCTGAAACAGGATAATCCGACGGTGTATGCACCCCCCCTTTTTTCGCCTCACTTAATGCACACGCCACCACATCCTTAAGCCCTTGCTCAAAGGCTTCCACAAAAACCTGAGTCTCTTTTTCAGTTAACCGTGAGCCGACAGAAAATTGCAGCTGTCCATCAATGATGCCACCATTAAGGTTCAACACATAAGGCGATTGATTCAGTGCAGAGATTGACTCTCCCGTTTCTTCATGAACCAATTGCCATAAAGCTTGAGGACGTGTGGTATGGTTATCAAATTGCCCTAAATAATTAAAACAAATCGGGGGCAATGCATCATGGTCAAACCCTAACGCACCAAAACCTATGCCTTTATTAGGAATGCCTTTCAAACTTTCTTTTACCGCGATTATCGTCCCTGCCAACGTATCTGCCACGGGCAAAACAACAGGGAACACAGTCGTAAACCACCCCACTGTACTTGTCGTATCAAGACTCTTATCAATCGACTCATCAATATTTTCACGACCATGGCCTTCAAGGGTAATTCCTATGTATTTCTCATCACACAACACATGAATGCCCATCGCAAGCGCACTTAAGAGTAATGCATTGATGTCAGTGTAAAAGCCTGCTGGTGCATCTCGCAGTAATTGCTCCGTTAATGTGGCTGACCAAGCTACCTTGTATGAATTATTGTGATGACCCGAAGACGATGCTGAGCCGAATGGCGTTGAGCTAGATTGATGTGCGCTTTGAGGTAAGAAAGAGGACTGTAAAAGAGTGGATTGATAAAAAGGCATAATACTGTCTAACTGCTTTTGCCAATATTCCCGCTGCCCTTGATGCCGGTGTGCATATTCTTTAACGGCATCAACCCATTGGCGATAACTGCTGGTTTTATTCAGTAACGCTTGCCCCGTTAACAGCTGATGCATGTCATTGACGATAATTCGCCAAGAGACCGCATCGATAAGCAGGTGATGCAACATAAAGCATAACCGAGCACGACCATCTTCATAGCCGGTTAAATGTACCACTTGCCAAAGCAGGTTTTCATCAATACTTAAGCTGGCTTGACACGCTGTCAGCTTGGCCTGTAATTGCTGCGCTGATAACAATGCAGTATCCACGCACAATAATGGCAGCATGGTCGATTGCTCTGTATAGCATTGGCGATAACCATTTTGGCCATCTCTCATGCAGCCTTTCTCTTTCAAGCTGACTTTATTAAAGCACACTCGCAACATATCATGTTGTTGTGACAACATCTCAAGTGCTTGGTTAATGCTATTTTTGTCAATATCCGCTGGAAGCACAAAGCTAAAGGCTTGATTATAGTGATGAGGCACTAACAAGGCTTGATGAAAAAACCACTGCTGAATAGGCAGTAGATCAAACGCCCCAGTTAATACACCTTGCTCACTTTCAATAACGCTATGTTCAATGACGCTAGCTTCACTCTCTGCCGCTAATTGCACCGATAACAAGGCAATGGTTGGCCAATTAAAAATATCCTTAACTTGTAACTGATACCCTGCACGGCGCAAACGGGACACCAACTGAATACTGACAATAGAATCACCGCCAATGCGAAAGAAGTTATCATGTATACCCACTCGTTCAAGGCCTTGCTTTTCCGGAAACAGCACTTGCTGCCAAATCTCACACAATTGAGATTCCAACTCATTGCGAGGCGCCACATAGGCATATTTATCAATCAAATCAGGCTCAGGTAAAGCTTGGCGGTCTAACTTACCATTTAGGGTCAACGGAATACGGTCAATTTGAGTGAAACTCATCGGCACCATGTGATCTGGCAGAGATTGAGACAAAGCAGCACGTAACATGGCATCATCCAGTGCTGTATCTCTATTATCAGTACCCTGAACGGGAACGTAATAAGCCGCTAAATACTTAGCCTTATCGTTTTCACTCCCTTTATCGCTCTCTTTATCTATGACCACCGCTTGCTTAATCCCCTCAAGCTGACACAGCGCACTTTCTATTTCACCCAGTTCAATCCTAAACCCGCGAATTTTCACCTGACGATCTAAACGACCTAAATACTCCAGATTGCCATTCGGCAACCAACGCACTAAATCCCCAGTTTTATATAAACGGGTATAGCCTTTTTCTATATCCTCCTGAGTCGCAAATGGGTTAATGATAAAATGTGCTTGAGTTAGCGCCTCTCGATTAAAATACCCTCGAGCGACACCTGCACCGCCGATAAATAATTGTCCCGAGGTGCCGATTGGCACAAGCTTTAACTGCTCATCCAATACATACACTTGAGTATTGCCAATGGGCCTGCCAATGCTCACATGCTGAGCATGCGTTAATTCAAAGGCCGTGGACCAGATGGTGGTTTCTGTTGGGCCATACATGTTAATCAGGCGAATGCTATGGCTAGAGTGCTGACTAAACGCCTGATAACGTTCCAGTAATAGCGCAGAAAAGTTCTCCCCCCCCACTAACAAATGTGTTAATTGCGCGATCCCATCGTGGGCGGTTTCGTCCTCTAATAAAAGGGTTAGCCTCGATGGTGTACATTGAAAATGAGTTACGCCATAGGTTGTTAACAATTCACCTATGGCCCTGCGTTGCAATATAGGCTGGGCATTTTCCGGTTGAGAGCGATACCTTAGATCATCAAGAAAGGGGAGATTCGAAAGCACTGTGTCATGATCCACACCAAAATCAATCAAACAGGCGACCTCATTAACACCAATCCCCTTGAGAGAGTCAATTAATGGTAGACAATCTTCTGCGGAGCCAAATAAAGCACTGGATTGATAATATCGCTTAAATGCAGCATCTAATACCTGCTCCATCGCTTCATCGGATAATTCATGAATATCAAACCCCATTGCCGCTGCAGGTTTCACCAGCAGAGCAATACTTTGTCTCAAATAGGCTTTAAAGGGTTGCTCCACTTCTTTTAAAACGAACGTTTTATCATCCGCAATAAAGGTGTGAAGCATTAAAGAAACATGTCCCTCACCAGCGTGTCCTGCTTCTGCCCAAGCGGTATGATAAATGGCAATTTTTTCAGCCAACTCTTCCACTGTTTGCCCCAATAAATGGGTTAATACCTTTAAACCTTGCTGACCCGCGACACGAAAAGCGTTTGGATTGCCTGCAATCGTCAACCAAGAGGGCAATTCATCTTGCAGGGGCTTAGGTTTGATTTGTATAGGAATAAGCTTTCCATTTGGATCAACAAACTCTCCCCCCTCCCCCCGCCAAAGAGATTGAACGATATTCACATCCTCAATTAATATCATGCTACGATCTTTAAATTTCTCGGGCGCAAGGATAAAATCATCGGGTTGCCAACCCGTTGCGAAGGCAATGCCCACACGACCACCTGATATATTATCGATCACAGACCAATCCTCAGCGACACGTACAGGATGATGTAATGGCAGCACACAACTTCCTGCTCTAATATCAATGTTATCGGTTATCGCTGCCAACGCAGAAGCCGTAACGGCAGGATTAGGATACAAACCACCAAATTCTCCAAAGTGGCGCTCAGGCGTCCAAACGGCTTTAAAGTCATGTAGATCGGCAAATTTAGCCCCTTCAAGCAACAAACGATATTTATCTTGCTCACTATTACCTTCATCACTGGCAAAATAAAACAAACTAAATGCCATTGTTTTATCATTATGGCGATGCTGAACTTGACTCATTTGGTTTTCATCAGGCGCAATAACGACTCGACACCCCTGAGTCAGTGGGCAAAGCAACTCCAAAATCGAAATATCAAAAGAAACACTCGTAGCAGCAAGCCAAGTTCCCTGAGTAAAATCCACCTTAGCCTGCATTGATTGCAATAAATTCAATAGATTACCATGTGTATTCATCACTCCCTTAGGCTGACCTGTGGTACCCGAAGTGTAAATTACATAAGCTAAATCCGTCGTTTGATTAATATAAGCTGGGTTATGTGAACTCTGTGAACATAAAGAAATATCATCAAGCTCAATGACATGGGAACTTAATTCAGCGTCATTCAACCAATCATTCAACAGAGCTTGATAATGTCTTTGAGTAATCACAAAAGGCGCGTTAGTATCTTGAAGCATAAATACCGTGCGCGCCTTAGGATATTCCAGCGCTAAGGGGACATAGGCTCCACCCGCCTTCAGCACAGCTAACATACTGATGACCATCTCTAAACTGCGATCTAAATACAAAGCAATAAGAGTGTCTGGCTTTAAGGGATCATGGTATCGGTTTTCATAATGCTTACGTATACGATAGGCCAGCTGATTGGCTTTTTGGTTGAGCTCAAGGTAAGTTAATTCTTCACCTTCAAACACCAGTGCAATATTGTTCGGCGTGCGCTCCACTTGTTCTTCAAACAATTGCTGCAGTGTTTTATCCTTTGGATAGGGCGCTTCTGTATTATTAAAAACCACTAATTGTTGGTGTTTTTCCCATTCTGATATCAGTGAAATATCTCGAATCAGTGCCTCTGGTTCCTTGATAATATTGTCGAGTAAAAACTCAAAACTCTCAGCCACACTCTGAATGCTTGATGCCTTGAATAAGTGTTTATCGTATTTCAAGAAACCTTCAAAACAATCAATCAATTCAAATAACTCCAATTCAAGTTCAAACATGCCTTCACCTAAACTCAATGATAAAGGAGTTATGCATAAATCACTTGATTGTATTTGCTTAAAACCCGTCTTCTGATTGATTACTGTGGTACGCGTATTGCGATAAGGGTCTTGTTGTAGTGAGAATGCTGCTTGGGCTAAGGTAGGTCGTGATAGATCACGTTGTAAATTCAGGCTATCAAGAATTAAAGTGAAGGGGAAATGCTGATGTGATAAAACCGCAATGGTTTTATCACGCACTTGCTTGAGCAATTCCACAAAAGTAATATTGTCAGATAAGTGAGCTCGAATGACCACAGATGAGACCATGTAGCCCACTACCCGCTTGAATTTTGGCTCTGTTCGTCCTGCCATTGGCGTGTTAATCAAAATATCTTTTTGCCCAGTATAACGAGCAAGTAATACTTGATAGCTTGCCAATAAAAGCATGTATAAACTTACCCCCTGCTCACGCGCAAAGCCTCTCAGTTTAGAGGTTAATTGAGAGGATAATCTAAAGCGATGAGCCCCCCCTTCAAACGCACGTAAAGAAGGCCTTGAATTATCGATTGGAAAGTCCAATATCGGTAACTCACCCGACAACTCTCGTTGCCAAAAATTGCGCAAAGATTGTTCATCTCTTAACAACACATCTTCTTGCCAGCGAAGATAATCAATAAAATGACTGTCGGGATCTGGTAATAAATTCCCTCCCTGTGTTAATGCAGTATAAATTTGAGGAAATTCATCAATAATCAGCCACATTGAATGACCATCACTAATAATATGATGCATAGATAAAATCAGATAATGCTCATTTTTCAACTTTGATAACAAACAAGCTCTAAATAATGGCCCTGCTTCTAAGTCAAAGGGTAACTGATGTACATCTGTTATCGCTCGATGAATGCGCTCCATTTCCCAATCAGCCACCTCAATATGCTTAAAATCAACCTCTAGATGTGAATGCACATATTGCATCCTAGACTCTGCATTTTGCTGAATTGTTATTCGTAAAGCAGGATGCCGTTCAAGGAGTATTTGAAAGGTTTTTCTCATCATTGAAACATCAATTTTTGCACGAATATACATGGAGGCGGATAAGGTATAAACCGAGCTCTGTGGCGCTAACAAATATTCATACCACAGTGCTTCCTGTCCAGAGGACAAGGGATACCAGCCTTGTACTGGTGTTTTTTTCTGATATTCAATAGTGTTATCAGCTTCCTTCTTATCACTCTTGTCTCTACTGCTCACCTTATAGTGTTCATTTATATATTCAGCTAAAGATGCAACACTCGTATTATCCAGCAGAAGATTAACAGGCACTTTGCAGTTAAACTGCTTTTGAATGCTCCCCTGTAACTCAAACGCCATCAAAGAATCCATACCTAAAGACATTAAGGGAGTGTCAGCTGACATTGAAGACTCATCAATAAGCAGTAGCCCCGCAACCTGTACAAGTACATAGGATTCGATTAATGAATACGCTTCCTCAGTCGATGCCTCTTTTACCTGTTCTAACAAGGCGATATCTTGTGCTAAATGAGGCGTTGATGAAACTTGTAGCTCACTAAATAGGGTTGACTCACGCCCACCGAACACATGACTTACCTTTTCCCAGTCAGCATCTATGACTGCAGCAAGCTGCGTCCCCTGTTGCAATAGACTCAATAAGGCCTTGTGAGCAGTACCTGCAACAACAGGTGTAAATAAGCCTAGTTTGAGTAACCTTACGGTATTATTAGGATCTTGTTGCAACATGCCGACTCCAGCCCAAGGCCCCCACTGCACAGTCAACGCAGGTAAGTTCTGGCTTTGTCTATATTGTGCAAACCCATCAAGATAAGCATTGGCTGCGGAATAACTGCTTAAATGAACAGATCCAAATAATGAATAAATTGATGAATAACAAATGAAAAAATCCAGTGTCAAATGCAAACTAGCTTCATGCAAATAATAAGTACCTAATACTTTAGGCTTTAAAATCGCTTCAAATTGCCGCCATGTGAGAGCATCGATTGACATGGTCTCAACAACACCCGCCGCATGAATAATACCTTTGAGTGGTAAATTCGAGTTTGCTTCAATTGATGAGATTAATTGCTTAACTTGAATTTTGTCTGCAATATCGGTTTGAAAAACATCAATAATCACCCCTGTCTCTCGTAACTGAGTGAGAGTGACATTAATGCTATCATCGGGGACACTACGCCCGCAAAGAACAATATGTTCAGCACCTTGTGACGCTAACCAAGACGCGGCTTCTAGCCCTAATCCCCCAAGCCCTCCCGTTATTAAATAAGTGCCGTGAGGCTTAATTATTAATGTATCAACTGCAGTTGAAGCCGATGCTACTTTCGTGTTGTTGTGACGCTTCACAGGACTAATACGTAGATCCCACCAGTGCCCATCATAAAACGCACTCTCAGTTCCCTGTACTAATTTATGATTGCATACTGCCTCACTGATTTCCGCCAAAGACGCTGACTGACCATCATAGTCGATCATTTGAAACGGGAGATTTAATAACTCAGCATTAAATGCGCGCGCTTGTCCCCATAACATACGCTGCATAGGATTAACCGAATCCCCCATCTTGATGGCCATTGCTCGGTGCGTCAACAAGGTGATCCCTTGCGAAAGCGACGGAAGATGATGGTACTCAATTGATTGGCAAAATGCTAACAGACTACCGCAATAATATTTGGCTTGAGTCAATATATCTTCACTGAGACAGCTATCATGCACATTCCAGATAACACCTGATAACGCCTCTTTATTTAAGACATTGAATAGCTCATTCCATTGATCTCTATCTGTAATATCAAGTGTGAAATTATGTTTACAATTTGTTTTAAATTGTTCTCCCGCCGTAACCACAATACTGTCACGATTCAATTTTTCATCAATAAGATTAGATAAATGTTGTGAGCGGCTATCACTATCACTCACAATCAACCAACAGAGATCACATTGAGCCACAGCGACCTTTTCTTGCATCAGGGAGGCGTTCATCTCCATTCTTTGCCACTTTTCCTCATAGAGAAGACTATCAGCCTCCTTTTGAAGACGGCTTAGCATTGCTGTTTGCGATGCCTTTTTAAGCGTAAAACCTAATACCTCCCCAATTTGACAGCCAGAGGCATCATATATTTCAATATCATACCGATAAGTTTGTGCATCCAGATCGAAACGTCCCGGCTTTGTTATCAAGGCATAGCAATGTTCTGTTGTGACTTGCTGTAAAGTGACCTTATCAACTTTCCAAGGGGCCCAAAAAACACTTTCCGTATTTTCTGCTCGCTGCTCTTCAATCATATTGGCCACCAAACGCGTCGCTGCATCTAACAGCACAGGATGCATTTTTTCACCACTCAGATCAGGAAGTAACACCTCAGGTATTCCAATCTCACCCAATGTGCCACCGTCTCCCGACCATATTGCCATTATGGCTTGTAACTTAGGTCCATATTCTATATTTGAACGCGCCCAAAATGCCTCTAGCGAAGTTGCTTCTTGAACCTGAAGATTTTGCTTGAAGGTCTTAATATTAATTTTTTTAAATGAGAAAACTTGTGCTAAGGGCTCAATAACGCCCTTTGCATGCAGTACCCAATCATGATCTGAGTCAGCTTCACGACTCAATATTTGATAGTGTCGAGTTTGACACTCAGAGGCGCTGAAGAATAATTGAATTTCACGACTCGTATCAGCATGGGGTAAAAATAGGGGCTCTTGAAAGAGGACATCACTCATCACCACATATTCCGACTCATTATTGCTTTGAAACACCATTGAAATAAAGCTTGTATTGGGCAATACAGCCCTATTATAAACGCGATGATCAACAAGCCACGGATATTGCGCCCAATTAGCCGTTTGTATATAAGCTGTTTCTCCAGTAGCCAGTTTATGGCACTCACCTAAAAACGGTATCGCCAGCGGCTTAATTTTTTTTACATTATCCTTATCCAACCAATAACGTTGACGTTGAAACGGATATGTAGGAAGAGGCACCCTCACACCTTCCCGTCCTTGATAAAATCCCGCCCAATTCACCGCACCGCCCTGCACATGATAGGCAGCCAGACTGCTTAACATCACATTCATATCATCCTGATGTTTTCGCAGTGAGGGGAAACTTAACACTTCTTTATCCGCTTTCAGACACTGCTGCGCCATACCTAGTAAAACAGGTTGCGGCCCCATCTCTATGAGCGTATTCACTCCAGCAGCCATTACCGTTTCCACCCCAGTCTGAAACTGCACCGCCTCACGAACATGCGCCACCCAATAATCGGCACTGGCCACCGTCTCATCAGCAGCTAAGCCAGTAACATTGCTAATAAGAGTTTTAGTCGGTGCTTGATAGGTGATGGTTTTTGCCACTTGCCTGAAATCAACTAACATCGCCTCCATCAAGGGACTATGAAATGCGTGGGATACCGTAAGCTGAGTGTACTTTACTCCTGCCTTTGTCAATGCGGCACAAATCCTTTTAAGATCACTCGCAACACCCGAAATAACCGTTTGTTCAGGACCGTTTATAGCAGCAATAGCCACCGTCTTAGCGTAATCATTGATATAAGGCCTTAGCCTTGCCACATCGGCTTGCACTGAGACCATGCCACCACCTGTTGGCAAGGCTTGCATCAGGCGGCCACGGGCGGCGATCAAGCACACAGCATCTTCCAAAGAGAAAACACCCGCCACACAGGCGGCTGTGATTTCCCCCACACTGTGGCCCAATAACGCGTTAGGCTTAACGCCCCATGCTTGCCACTGCTGCGCCAGCGCAAAACCTAACGCAAACAAGGCCGGTTGCGTATATTGGGTTTGCGCTAATAAGGCTACGTCACTGTCGGCATCGCTAAATAACACCTTCAGCAGCGGCACATTCAGATGCTCCTTCAATAACTGCGCGCATTGATCCAGTGCTTGTGTAAAAATGGGTTCTAGCCCATATAGGCCTTTACCCATACCCGCTAACTGTGCGCCTTGCCCCGTGAACATAAATGCGATTTTACCCACGACAGGCTTATCGAAATCGCACTCCGTCACGGTAGCTGTCACCTTGCCCTGTAGCCTCTTCTTCAACGCCTCAGCTAACGCTGTTTTATCATTAACAAGTAAGACCAGCCGCTCCTTAAAGTGACTGCGCGTTGTCGCCAAGCTATAGGTAATATCCCTCAGTGACTGCTCGGGATTCGTCGATAAATGCTCGGCCAACTGTTTAATTTGGGAATTCAATGCCGCCGTGGTTTTGGCGGATAAAGGGAGTAACTCTAATCCTCGAGTAGCAATCGAATTTACTTGTTCTCCTGTGGTATTAACTGGCGCCTCTTCCAATATCACATGGGCATTGGTGCCACTTAGACCAAAGCCACTTAACCCCGCACGGCGAGGACGTTGGGCTGTCCTCTTCCAAGCCGTCGCCTCAGTGCTAATATTGATCGCCAACTTCTCCCACTCAACCGACTGATTTAGGCTATCGGCATGTAAATGACGTGGGATTGCTTGATGCTGAAATGCCGTGAGCACTTTTAATAACCCTGCAATGCCTGCTGCGGATTCCAAATGACCAATATTGCTCTTAATACTGCCCACATATAGAGGTTGCAGATCACTGCGGGCCTGACCATATACCTGTTGTAATGCATCGATTTCTATGGGATCACCCAGCGCAGTACCCGTACCGTGAGCTTCAACATAATCTATTTCTGCTGGGGCGAGCTGCGCATTAGCTAACGCTTGATAGATCACTTTTTGCTGCGCCTCACCATTGGGTACCGTTAAACCACTACTGCGACCATCATGATTCACCGCACTGCCTCGGATCAGCCCATACACAGTCTCACCACGCGCCTTTGCATCGCTGAGCCTGCGTAAGGCCACCATGGCACACCCTTCACCACGACCATAACCATCAGCCTGTTCTGAAAATCCCTTGCAACGCCCATCGGCTGAAATGGCTCGAATACGTGACAAAGCCACATAACTTAATGGTGACAATAGCGCCTGCACCCCACCAGCTAACGCCAGATCACATTCCCCCAAGCGAAGTGCCTGTACCGCCAAGTGTAACGCGACTAATGACGATGAACAGGCAGTATCCACCGCAAGACTGGGCCCTTGTAACCCAAGTAAATAAGATAAACGCCCTGCTGAAAAGCTACTGTGTGTCCCTGTCACATCATAGGCATCGAGTTGATTTAAATTCCCACTGTGTAAATCTTCATACTCACTGGGACCAATGCCCACATAAATCCCCGTTTGACTACAACTGAGCTGTGCCGGCACAACCCCTGCCTGCTCCAGTGCCTGCCAACTCGCCTCCAGCAACAGCCTGTGCTGAGGATCGACCTTAGTAGCTTCACTCGGTGACATACCATAAAAATGGGCATCAAATAAGTCAATACCATCAATAAAATACCCCTGATAGCTATAACTTTTGCCTTCTGAGTCTGGGCTTGGATCATAATAATTCTCCCAATTCCAACGTTCTGCTGGCACGGCACTGACACAGTCCTCCTCTAGATCTAATAATTTCCACAAACTCTCAAGATCATGCACGTCACCCGGTAAGTGGCATCCCACTCCCACAATCGCTATCGGCTCATTAACATCAGTATCACTCTCTGGTGCACTGGGTGCCAATTGAACATTGTCATCACCCAAGTCCATTTGTATCAACAATTGCTCACTGAGCGCTTCAATATGTACCGCTGACACCACAGTGCTTGGCATAATGCTCACACCAAGATCCCGCTGCAACGTTTTACTCAAGGTCACAGCCATTAATGAGTCCATGCCTAACTCAAATAAACCACATTGAGTATCAACCTTAGTCGTCCCTCCCAACACCTCGGCAACCCTGCTTTGTAACCAATGAGTGAGTTTCTCTTGACGTGCGATGAGCGTCATTTTTTGTAACTGCTCAAACAGTGGACTTTGCTCAGCCGTCGAGGTGCCAAGTGTATTCGCCACTGGCAACCCTGCCAACAATGTACGAACACCTTGACTGTCATACACACTTCTGAAAAGTGGCCAATCCATATCAGTAACTATAATTGGCGGCATGCCTGTGTCTGGAGTCAATATCCTTTCCAACACATTGAGACATAATGGCAAAGGTAAGCTGTGAATACCTCTTGCTTGTAACTGCTGCTGTATTTGGGCATTCGCCATTCCCCCACCACGCCAGGGGCCCCAATTGATCACTTGTACCGAGTAAGCATGGTCACTTTGCCCCCAAGCATCCAGATACGCATTAGCAGCGCTATAGGCTGCTCGTCCATCACTACCCAACACACTAAACATACTAGAAAAGACCATAAAAGAATCGAGTTCACACTCCTTCAATACCTTCTCTAATACTTGGGTTCCGCGTATTTTTGGAGCCAAAATAGTGGAGAACTCATCCGCTTGATAGAGACTAATATTCGTGGCTTTAGTTTCAGCTAATCCCGCGGCATGGACAACTAAGCGTAAAGGTTCAGCGTCACTATTATAAGTCGCTATCACTTCAGTCATCACTGCTTCATCACACACATCGGCTTGCACAAGCCTAACTTGACAATCCATTTCTCGTAACGGTGCCAGCGCCGTCATCACCGCCTCAGTATGCGGATCACGACGACTCACTAATACCACTTGGCTCGCCCCCTGCTGGGCAACCCAACGCGCAACCTGTAATCCCAATGCCCCTAACCCGCCTGTGATAAGCACAGTATCTCGAATAGGCAAACGAGTCTCTTGCTTCGGCCATTGACTAGATACTAAACGTTGACCGAACACCCTTTGCGATCGTAACGCCAACAAGTCCTCTACAGCCTGATTTTCAAGCTTTAACGGTTGACTGAGTAATGAGCATAACGCTGCGGCATCCTCAGTACCAAAAGCGAGCGGCAAATCAATTAATCCCCCCCAGAGTGTCGGATGCTCTAAAGCCAATGTTTTGCCTAAACCCCATAAGCTTCCTTGTTCTGGATTGATGACGCTTTCTTTCTCGTTAACCGCAACCGCTCCCTGACTCAGCAGCCAACATGGCGTTTTTTGTAAGCCCTGATCACGTAATAAGTACAGTAACTGCTGCAAAAAACTGACGATTAGCCACAATGGCTGCTGTGCCTCGATAGCCACTTCGGTCAAGATCCCATTGCTATCATAAGAGGATAAATGAAGCCCCCAAGTACAGACAACACCTTGCCAATGATTCGATACCCTCTTTGATAACAGATCTTGTAACACTTGCTGTTGCTGCGTTGCATCATCAATAACCGCTAACCATTCATCCAAATATAAGCACTGTACGTTAGCCTTTTCAGCCATCATCGTCTGCTTGATACTCGCACTCACCTCACTGTTATCCAGTAATAATAAGTAATGAGCTTCATAAACAGGAACAGTCAAATCCTCAATATTTGTCAACGACTCCCACTCAAGCTGATAACAAAATGATGCCAATTTTTGTTGCTGTTGTTGACTGTCTTGAAACGCTGAAAGCTTTGCCACGACTTCGGGTAAAGTCTGCTGCGCCAACTCAGATAAACCTTGCCCCTCATCAGATCTTAATAACTCAGCAATACCTTCATCATCGCCTTGCTGCAATAAGGTCCAGAGTGAATGTTCCGTTTCTTCTGACTCACCTGCGCAGCTTTTAGTGGCCTCCTTATCCAACCAATAACGTTGACGTTGAAACGGATACGTCGGCAATGGCACCCTCACACCTTCCCGCCCTTGATAAAATCCCGCCCAATTCACAGCCCCCCCTTGTACATGATACTCAGCTAAACTGCTTAGCATCACACTCATATCGGTCTGATGTTTGCGCAATGACGGCAAGCTTAATACGTCCACATCCGCTGTCAGACATTGCTGCGCCATGCCTAGTAACACAGGTTGCGGCCCCATCTCTATCAGAGTATTCACCCCCGCAGCCATTACATTTTCAATCCCGGCCTGAAACTGCACAGTTGCGCGAACATGCGCGACCCAATAATCGGCACTAGCCACTGTTTCTTCCGCAACTAAGCCTGTAACACTGCTAATGAGGGTTTGAGTCGGTACTTGATAGGTAATGGTTTCCGCCACTTGACTGAAATCCGCTAACATCGCGTCCATCAAGGGACTGTGAAATGCGTGGGATACTGCGAGCTGAATGTACTTTATTCCCTCCTTTTCCAGTTCGGCACAAATCCTTTTAAGATCATTCGCAACACCCGAAATAACCGTTTGTTCAGGGCCATTAATAGCAGCAATAGCCACCGTCTTAGCGTAATCATTGATATAAGGCGTTAGCCTTGCCACACTAGCTTGCATTGAGACCATGCCACCGCCTGCTGGCAAGGCTTGCATCAAGCGGCCACGGGCAGCGATCAAGCACACAGCATCTTCCAAGGAGAAAACGCCCGCCACACAGGCGGCTGTGATTTCCCCTACGCTATGACCCAATAACACGTCAGGCTTCACACCCCACGCCTGCCACTGCTGCGCCAGCGCATAACCCAGCGCAAACAAGGCCGGTTGCGTATATTGGGTTTGCGCTAATAAGGCCGCCTCACTGCCGGCATCGCTAAATAACACCTTCAGCAGCGGCACAGGCAAATGCTCCTTCAATAACTGCGCGCATTGATCCAGTGTTTGAGTAAAGATAGGCTCAACACCATACAGCCCCTCACCCATACCCGCCAACTGTGCGCCTTGCCCCGTGAACATAAATGCCGTTTTGCCAACGACGGGGTTGTCGGGATCAAACTCCGTCATCGCTGCAGTCACCTTGCCTTTCTGCCTCTTATTCAACGCCTCAACTAACGCTGTTTTATCATTGGCAAGTAAGACCAGCCGCTGCTTAAAGTGACTGCGCGTCGTCGCCAAGCTATAAGCGATATCCCTCAGTGATTGCTCGGGATTCTTCTCTAAATGCTCGACCAATTGCACGACTTGGGCATTCAACGCCGCCGCGCTATGTCCTGACAATAAAATGCACTGTAGGGCTCTAGCATCGACTGTCAACGCTGATCTTTCCTTTTCGACTTTTTGCGGCGCTTCACGCAAAATCGCATGCACATTGGTGCCGCCAAAGCCGAAAGAACTCACCCCCGCCATTCGTTGGCGGGAGGGCTCATTATTAGCCACCTGCCAATCAATCAACCCTGTTGGTAACTCTATATCTATGCTATCCCAATCAATATAGGGATTGGGATTATCGATATAGCGATGTGGTGGGATCTGCTTATGTTGCAAACACAGAGCGGTTTTTATCAGACCTGCAATACCAGCAGCAGCTTCTAGGTGGCCAACATTGCTTTTGGAGGCACCTAGGATCAATCTCGGCGTAACTTTATTATGCTCGAAGTCTTGTGGTTTGCCTAAGGGGCGATAGATTTGACTCAAAGCCGTTACTTCAATGGGATCACCTAAAGATGTCCCCGTACCGTGGGTTTCTACGTAGCTAATATCAGATGCATGACATTGCGCATTCGCTAAGGCCGCTGTAATAACCTGTTGTTGAGCTAAACCATTCGGTGCAGTTAATCCATTACTCGGCCCATCCTGATTCACCGCACTGCCCTCTATTACCGCAATAATCCTGTCACCCTCAGCTTGGGCTTTCGATAAAGGTTTAAGGAACACCACACCACAGCCTTCGCTACGCACATAGCCATCAGCCGCCGCATCGAAGGTTTTACAACGGCCATCACTGGATAACATCTGAGCCTGGGCTATCGATATGGTCCAATCAGGCGCTAATATGACATTCACACCACCAACAAGCGCCTGCTCACTGGCACCTGTTCGTAAATCTTGTATTGCATAATGCAGAGCTGTTAATGAGGATGAACAGGCGGTACTCACTGCTATGCTGGGGCCATGTAAACCATAAAAATAGGACAGCCTATTGGCACTCAAACTATGTTCTGTTCCTGTCGCGGTATAAGCATCACTCGTATCATGATAATCAGCATATAATTGTCCATAATCATTGGTGCTAATACCAATATACACACCCGTTTGGCTACCGGATAATTGTTCGAGGCTATAACCTGTATTTTCTAATGCTGTGTAACTGGTTTCTAATAACAAACGCTGCTGGGGATCGAGACGCTTCGCCTCTCGCGGAGAAATAGAAAAAAACGCCGCATCAAATAAATCCACATCCTCTATAAATCCGCCCCAGCGACTATTGGTTTTTCCAAGGGCTAGTTGTTCATCATAATATTGTTCAACAGACCAGCGCGTTTCAGGCACTGGGCTTATGGCATCTTCGCCATTCAATAGTAATGTCCAAAAAGCATCAATATTGTCGGCCTTAGGAAAACGACAGGCCATGCCAATCACTGCTATGGGCTCGCGGGTCAATTGCTCAGATTTTCCCTTGCTCACAACAGGAAAAAAAGTTTTTATTAAACGTTCAGAGAAGTATGCAGTATGACTGACAAGTTCAAAAGAGAGATAAGATCCCACAAAGTATGTATTATGTTTTCCCTGTAAATCATTCAGCTCTGTTAATACACCCGTTTTAATTTTCTCGGAATTTAGCACCGGAAAATAGTTATTCCAATACTTTTGACAATGGATTACGATATCGGTAGCACCAATTGCTTGTAAATCAGCAATGAGTAACTCAGACAATTCTCGTTCGCTGAATTGAGGTTCGCCACCCATGATAGAATTGAATTGATAAGCAAGATAATATGGTTTGTCTGTGAATGCCTGCACATATTGGACCATATGACCCACATATTGTTTCTTATGATGTTGACTGAATACGGCTATATCATCACTGAGATTATGACACTCAAAAACAGTCGAGATATAATGATAAGATTGAAAAGTAGAAAAAAGTTGTTGTGTAGGCTCATTACAATCAAGGATTTTTTGACAAGCTTCTATTGGGCAAGCCATAATCAACTTGTCATAACATTCACTTTGTTGATTAGCAGCATGCAGATAAACATTAAATGCCGTTCTTGTTATTCTATCAATAGCCCTGCCTAAACGTATTTTCACTCCGTAATCTTGTATTAACTTTGAGGCTAATTGAGTCCATAACTCTTGATTGCCCTTTGCTACTTTTATCGCTCTAAGGTGATATAACGACTTAAATGCTAACAAAAAATAATAAAGGGGGACTTCTTCATCTAGGTGGCCATAGCCGCAGCCATTCCAAAGATAAGCAATACTGTCTGGTAAGGGCAATAAATCATGACGTGACAACCAACTCAATAAAGGCTCGAATAAATCAGGATGACTCGTCAAATAACTACTGTTTATTTCCTCATCTTGAGCTATGCCTACACAGCGAAAAACGGTAGACAGATAATCCATTGAAACAGTTGAACCTAGTGGATCCAATAAATATCCGCTCGATAATGCTGTTTTTAATCCTAACTGACTAATTAATTCTTTGATATTATAATCACTAAAAATAACAAGCTGGCCTAACTCACAGATTTCATTATTAATGGTTACTGACTGAACTTTGCCGCCAACTTGTTGCTCTTTTTCATAAATAACAATATTTCGATATCCACGTTGCGCTAAGGTATACGCAGACATTAACCCCGCAACACCCGCACCAACGATGACTATTCGAGTATCATGATTAACATTATGAGCGGATATTTTGCATTGACTTTCTTGCGTATTTTTATCAACATCAGTTTTATTTAATCGCATTTCAGCTAAATGCGATGATAAAGTGGAAATAGAGGGATAGTCATAAAATAATATTGGGGAAATAGAAATATCTAACAGTTTTTCCAAATCATTGGCCAACTCAATCAAGATCACTGAGGTTAGGCCATAGCTGGCAAACGACGCGTTAAGGTCAACCTCTGAGCTGTGACAATTAAGTTTATTTTTTAATCTAGATTGTAACCAAATTTGAATATCATTTTCTGTTGCCATAGTGGTAATTGGCACTTGCTCATTTAACCGAGGCGTTTTGTTCGCTTTCTCATCATACGTGTTCTCGCTATTTAATGAACCTTGTTCAATTTCATTCATGCTAACATCGAGGTGCTTGTTATCATCAAAATTCGGGCTCTGCCAAATAAACAAGCATTTTCTTTGTAATTCACCCTCATTAAATAATCGTTTGCAGGCTTGACGCTGCACTTTACCACTGGTTGTTTTAGGTAACTGTTTTTTTGACAATATAACAATCACCGACAAAGGCGCAGAATGCTGTTCCCACACTGCAGCCAGTAAAGCATCAAGCAATGACTGACGGTAATGCTGCAACATCTTGACGTCATTGACCTCCAGTGCTATACCCACAGCTTCATTCCCCTCGGGAGCATCATATGAAAAAGCAATGACGCAACCAGGCCGAATATTAACATGGCTTTTCTCTACAACAAGCTCTAAGTCTTGTGGGTAAATATTTTCACCATTGATGATAATGACATCTTTTAATCGCCCGGTAATAAATAGCTCACCATGATGAATAAATCCCAGATCCCCTGTACGTAAATATAATCGGTCATTATTATTTTTTTCACCTTGTATTTTTGCCTGAAAAATTTGAGTGGATAATTCAGGCCTCCCCCAATAACCTAATGCTTTACTGGCTGAATCAACCCAAATCTCGCCAACTTCCTGGGATTGACACCTTCTTTGGCTATCAGGATCAACAATGGCGATATCAATACTCTCATGGTTCTTGCCGCAGGAAATCAAAGGCTTTGCCAATGGAGCATCCATTTCAATAAGCTCTACTCGGTTTTTTAACAGCTTCTGCTTGTCAATACTGATACGCTGGGATCCATTCATCGTCACTCCAACAGTATGTTCGGCTAAACCATAAGCAGGGCTGAACGCATCAGTACCTAATCCTGCTGACTCAAAAGCCTTCATAAATGCATCGCATGTAACAGCTTGAATAGGCTCTGCGGCGCTCATATACACTTGTAAATGGGATAGATCCCATTGTTGGCGCTGAGCTGGGGATGTTTTACGTGCCACTAAGCCATAGGCAAAATTAGGAGCGGCAGTATGAGTGGCTTTGACTCTGTGCATGACCTCCATCCATAAGGCTGGTTTTTTGATAAAATCCATTGGCGAAATCATCCATAATTGACCATTGCCATAGATGATATTGAGAATACCACTGATTAAGCCAAAATCATGGAAATGTGGGATCCACATCACTAAACGAGACTGTGCCGTAAATCCCAACATTTCCTGATTAAGCTGGACTTGATGTAATAGATTTTTCCAACTAATACAAACACCTTTAGGGGCAGACGTTGATCCTGACGTATATTGCAATAAGGCAATGTCACCGGCGTCGGCAACCATAGGATCAAAATGACCGTTCGTAGATTTATTGGGCACTAACCAAGGAATATCGGGTATTTTTTGATGTTTTAATTGCACAAAACGTTTTAATTTCCCAGCCTTTATCGCCCAATTATATTTTTTCGTCGTCAAAATAGCGCTGGGATGACAATCGGCAATGACATTATTTACTAAAGTTAAATCCATATGCATAGGATCAGGGGGAGCAATAGGCACAGCAATAATCCCCGCGTATAAACATCCTAACAAGGTTTCAACGAATTCCAATGAAGGGGGATACACAAGTAAGACACGTTCGCCAGCTTGTATCTTATGATGAAGCGTTAAGTCATGGGCTATCCCTTTAGCATGACGATCTAATTCACCCCAGTTTAAACTCGCAGCATCTTTACCATCATCAGTCACTAAATAGAATATTTCAGCCGATTCATCGACTCCAGACAAAATCCGTTGCAAAAACAATTTTTTTTTCAGTAGCATAAATAGCCTTACAATATAAATTTAAAATAGGGCGATTTTTATACTGCTAAGGATATATCAAGATAATAACCCCAATCACCATTAAGATGACGATGTTTTTTATTATCTACCCTCTATTAAAAAACAAATATTAAATTAAAGAAAGCTTAGTAGAAAACCACCTAATGCAATAGCTTTTCACCTCATTAAGCAAATAAGATGACGGTTTATTCGAAAATGAATACCTTATTTCATGTGATCCTAAACAGTACTTTCGAACATTCGGTTAAGTGAGTAAAAGGTTCATTCACCTAGCCGTAAAAACAGTAAACACATGACCCAATACAATCAAGTTTTATACGAGCTTAATAATCAAACAAATAACCCAGCAAGAGATGGCAACCTTGCTGCCAATTAAGTATCAGAGTATGATTATCTCCACGCTGCGCATAAACGACAAAACTGTTTATTTCTGGCAGATTTTGGTTATGTAAATACCCCTTATTTTGCAAAGCTTGACGCCAATAATACTTACTATATTGTTAAAGGAAAGAGTATTTAGATGACGCCCTAAAAGGGCTTAAGTAATTGCCCAAGGCACCCTCTATATTCCAAATTCAAATTGATCCCGATGAATGTCATTTTTTTCTTGATTTCATATGTACTCTTTTATCATTTCCTTATCCAAACCAACTGTAGAAACATAATAACCTCTTGCCCAAAAAGCCTCTTCATTGAAGTTTTTTTGCCGTCCCTTAAACTGACGAGCAATTGAAATGGCACTTTTACCTTTCATAAAACCCACGACGTTAGATACTGAAAATTTGGGTGGAATACTCAAACACATATGAACATGAGCTGGCAATAGATGCCCTTCTTCGATCACAACGCCTTTTTGACGAGCTAGTTCGTGAAAGACCTCACCCAAGTGCTTTCGAATAGTGTTCTGGCCTAATCCCATCGGACACTTAATTTTGAGACAGTACCGTTAATAAATTAAGAGGTCTATATAAGTTTGAAGAAGTCACATAAGAGTTATCCGCAAGTATTTAAAGATGAAGCCGTCTTGATGGTGCTAGAGCAAGGTTACAGTGTTGCAGATGCTGCCAAGTCACTTGGCGTGGGGACAAGTCTGCTTTATACCTGGAAAGAAAAATATGAATCCAAGCAACAAGGATTGACTTTAGAAGAGTCTGAGCCTGATGAACTCAAACGATTGCGTAAAGAAAACAAAGAATTACGCATGAAGAAAGAACTCCTAAAAATACCCAAGGGGCACACCGAGGCAAGCGCCTTCTTTGCGAAAGAAATGAAGTAAAATTTCAGTTTGTTAAAAAACACGCTAATCAATTTCCTGTAGCGCTGTTATGCCGTGTGATGAATGTCAGTAAATATGGCTATTACAATTGGTATAAACGCCCTGCGAAGGTGATAAATCTTGATACGTTAATGCTTTAGCGCCGTGTTCGGCATTTATTTAAGAAAAGTCGAGGCAGTCTAGGGAACCGTGAAATGGTGAAGCGATTACGCAAAAAAGGCTATCAAGTTGGTCGTTATTTAGTCCGTAAAATCATGCGACGTACACGACTCAAGGTGACTCAACGCCAAGCTTATAAAGTGACAACAAAGCGAAAACACAGCGAAAACACAGCGATAGCGTTGCAGATAACCTGCTAAACATGAACTTTAATCCAATTTCTGCTAATCAAGTTTGGGCAGGTGACGTGACTTATCTGAAGACGGGTGAAGGCTGGATGTATTTATCTGTAGTGATGGATTTATATTCACGTCGTATAGTGGGGTGGCACATAGATAAACGCATGACGACAGACTTGATTTCTAAGGCATTAATGAAAGCTTATAACGTTCGGCAACCGCCTAAAGGCTTGGTATTTCACAGTGACAGAGGCTCACAATATACCAGTAAGCAATTTGGCAAGCTGTTATCGAGTTATGAGATCCGTGCCAGTATGGGGGATGTGGGCGCATGTTGGAATAATGCAGTCGTCGAGCGTTTCTTTGGTAGCTTGAAACACGATTGGATTTTAAAAGTTAATCAACCAACAAGAGAGTCTATGAAGAGAAATGTGGCTGACTATATGAAATACTACAACTTAGAGCGGCTTCATTCTGCTAATGGCGATCTGTCACCTGTAGAATTTGAATATTCTCAACTAAAAGTGTCCAATTTGGGTTGACCAGTACATAGCACCAAATATTAACTTACGTCTCTTTTTTGGAATAAAGACTATATGGTACTTACAATTCCAACGTGTATGAGACAAACTCTTAGGATCTCGCATAGGTTACTCTCCTGTCTTTTGGTCGAGACTTGAGCGTACCTATACCGCTGTATAGGTGAAACATATGCGAATCACCCCGGCAGAGCCGGGGGGTTACCGTTTATTTAATTATATTTATGAATACTTTAATTCTTAAGGTTCAGCTTATGAGACCAGAATAGGTTATAACGGCGAGGATGCTTAATAATAAAATGATAATTACCAAGAATCAATCTCATTTTTTATTTCTTTCCTGTTTTTTAAGAATTTACTAAGTTTAAATATTAGTGAAGGTAAGAGTAAAAAGAATAACGGTAGTAAAATTATATTAGAAAGTAAAAGTGAATACTTACTGATGGCCTCTACAGTAATATTAATTAACATAATTACAGGAGCTATAAAAAATGAGACTACTCTTCTGAATTTAATGAATTTACGGTCTGTATAATAATTTTCACAGTACGGGAATATATTGAGAACTGTTGATGTTAGGTAGAAAGGGATAGTTTTTAAAACTGGGTGTATTTGTTTTTTTAAGTGTGATAAGGCTTTATGGTATAAATCATCTTGGTTTAATAAATATTTGCAATTATTATGTGGAGCTATAATAATTGATAAAAAATCTTTGGGGTGCTCCTTGAGTAACCTCCTATAATCTGGTTCAATATTTGACCAAATTGCTAATTTTTCCTGATATTTGATAAAATCAACCAATCCACTAATTCTTTTTGATTCCAACCCAAATCTTTTATCATAATACTCTTTATCTTTTTGTATCATGTTTTCCATTATTGTCTTTGTGGGTAAGCTTATTTCATTTACAAATACTTTGGCTATGCATATTGCTTGCACTTCAGATATAGCAGTTATTGAGCCTACTATAGGCCTAGCAAAACCACAGAAAGTCAGCGTTGGATCTTTGGCATGAAAGATTAAATTGAAATTATCATACATACTGCTTATTCTAAAGGTTTTTGGTAAAAATTCAAAATATTCTTTGTATCCAGTACATAAAACAATCGCATCGCATTCTCCTGAACTACCGTCAGAAAAATGAATGATACTTCCATCACATTTATCGATATTAGATTTTGGATGTATTAAATTTAAATGTACACGGCTAATCATCTCAGCATTTTTGTTGAAAAACTTAGTTTGATAAGGTGCAGTTGTTTCCCACTCTTTTATACCATGTCCACATTTTCCCTCTTCTTGCGTGATACTTGCTGCATAGGCAGCATCATCTGTTGGATCAATTATTGTTCTCAAAACAGAAGAATATTGATCTAACGTTAATATTTGTGGATGATATACAGATTTAGTGTATTTACTGACAATCCATTGCCCATTTGGTGAAGATAAAAACAATTTATTACTGTAGCTTGAAATTTCAACGGCGATGTCACTAGCAGTTTCACCACTGCCATAAATTAAAATATTTTTGTTTATAAATCTGTCAAATCCACTTTTTAAAGTACAACTATGCATTACTTCATTCGTAAAAGAAGAGAAAAGTTTTTTATCAAGAATGTCTGTATTCGGATGTTGATGTATTCCTGAACATATAATTACAAATTTAGAATGATATAACATATTTTTTTGACATTTTATCATCCATACATTATTTTCTTTTGTAATTGATTCAACGAATGAATTTAGTTTAATGTTTTTACTCAAGTTAAAATTTTTAATGTAACTTTCTAGATAGTTAAGAATTTGAGTGTGAGTTGGAAATGGTGGAATATCATCTGGCATAGGAAAATCAGACATTTCAGTTACAGGTTTAGATGAGGTAGTTCTGGTTGAGGAAATGACACCTCCCGTTTCAGTATTACTCTCATCAAAATGCCATACTCCTGCAAAGTAATTATTTTTTTCTAAAACTAAACAGCTTAAACCATGTGCTAGCATGTATTTGCAGGCAACAATACCAGACCAACCAGCACCAACAATAATAACATCGTAATCAGTTTCTTTATTTTCCATAATTAATCTAGTAGTATAAATTCATGATTATAAACTTAGCAGTAAACTCGAAAAATGTCCGAGGCAATTAGTCCCTGTATCAGGAACAGACACCATAGGCTCTTGCCATCTGCAATCATTTCTTTCACGACTCGGTAGCCTACTACATGAGGCTGTCATGTACTCCAACCTTCCCAGACCGTCATCCAACTTTGCTATTGATTGATGCGCCCATTTAAGCTCACGTCCTGCCAAAAGATTAAATAATCGCAGACGAAAACAGAGTGTAAAATGATACCCTACAAGCCCATCTTGACAACCTCTAAAATTACAACTAACTTTCATTAACAATCTCTTTCTTATTTGAAAAATCAGTTTAATAAAAAACGAAAATGTTAGCGAAAACCAACAGGCGACGCATTACAAAAAACAACAATTAAGTTATGTTATTTCAATATGTTAGACTAAGTTCAATTGAAATATTTACGTGCAATTCAACAATAATTTCAAAGGCAGTACTGAATATAAAATAACGGATTATCATTATGACAGTGTTCGCTCTTATCAACCGAGACACTCATTTAAAAAAAAGCGCCTACTCCTATCTAATACTCGCTAGTCTCTCAGGTCTGTGTAATGCGCTTATATTAGCCATTATCAATATCACCGCAGATAATGTATCCGCAATTCAATACAACAATCAAATCCTCTATTTTCTTGTCTTTTTTATTTTTGCCGTCGCTACTTACTGTCTTGCCCAGCAACAACTAATGCTGCGGTTTAGCTCTCATATTGAGCAGATGCTAAACGATATTAGACTTACGATCATCTCCCACATACGGCAGTGTGACTTTCACGACATTGAAGAAATTAATAGTGAACGCATCTACATTACACTCAGCAAGGAACTAGAAATCATTTCTCAATCATCTCAACTATTGGTAACTGGAGGGCAAGTAAGTATATTACTGTTATTTCTTCTTCTGTACGTGCTTTGGTTATCTGTAGCCGCATTTATTGTGTTGCTTGCCTGTTTCTCAATAGGCATATTGCTCCATTTGCATGACTTAAAAAAAACGAACAATAATATTGAAACTAGCTTCAAATATGAAAATCGAATTATTGCTCGGCTTATGGATATTCTGAAAGGTTTTCGCGAAATAAAGTTAAATCGCAAACGTGCCAATGCCATCCATTCATTGTACAACAAAGACTCTGCTGCACTCACCGCATCAAGAAAGAAAGTAAAATCATCTTATATTAATAACTTTGTGATGTCACAAGCCTCTTACTTAAGCATAATTGGAACCATTGTTTTCATCATTCCCATTATATTTACGGTCGACCCAGAGACTGTTCTCAAATTAACTGTGGCACTGTTATTTATGGCAGGGCCTATTAGCATCATCATTTCGACAGTTCCAATCTATACTGATGCTAATGCAGCGGCAAAAAATATCTTTCAATTGGAAGCTGATTTGGCATCGCATCAGAAAGTTAATTCAGATGCTAATATTTTAACAGATTTTAACGAGATAAAGCTAAAAGATGTCAGTTTTAGCTATAAAAAGTCCCAAGACGAGAAGCTATTCGAGGTAGGTCCATTGGACTTTACCCTGAAAAAAGGCAAAACAGTTATTATTACAGGTAGTAATGGCAGTGGAAAAACCACCTTGATCCATCTGTTAACTGGGTTATATCACCCTAAAAAAGGGGCTATCTCTATTGATGGTAGACAAGTCATCGACGCAGAGTTAGATGCTTTTAGAAATCTGTTCACCTCTGTCTTCTCGGATTTTCATTTGTTCCAACATTTATATGGCATTGATGAATATTCACAAGAAGAAGCCGAAGAGTGGTTTGAATTTCTTGAAATCTCTGAAAAAGTTTATTTGAATAATAACCGATTTAGTAATGTAGACTTGTCAACCGGACAAAAAAAACGTCTGGCGCTATTGAGTTGTATTTTAGAAAACCGCCCTATATTTATTCTCGATGAATGGGCCGCAGATCAAGATCCGGAATTTCGATCTAAATTTTATCATCAAATTTTGCCACGACTAAAAGCGGCCAATAAAACAATCGTCGCTATTTCTCATGATGACAAATATTTTCATTTAGCTGACACTCAGATAAAAATGGCCGATGGTAAAATAATTGAGGTGAACGAATTAGATTCCGCTACCCCCACACCTTCAAACATTTCTCCCGATAATACTGAAAACAAGGACTGTTAGGTATGATAGTAGAATTTTCTGTTTTATATGTCATCAGTGTCATTATATTGGCCATTGTTGTGTTGTTTTCATTTCTATATGGGGTAATTGCTTTTTATCGAAAACGGCGCCCTGAATTTGTTGACTACTTAAAAAGACTACGTATCAATATCACCTTGTCCTTATTGACCATTGGGCTCTTAGCTTTGATCATTGTACCAGTTGTGCTGCTCCCTATCCCCTCAGGCCATATGGGAGTGCTTTGGAAAAGGTTTGATGGTGGGGTTCAGTTGGATCAAGTCTTTCCGGAAGGAACGGTTCTTGTTTTACCTTGGGACGAATTAACGACTTACTCTACTCGCTTTCAGGTTTTTGAAGAGAATGTTGAAGCCGTATCGTCAGAAGGCTTGAAGATGACACTTGATGTGATGGTAAGGTACCGCCCAATACGAGCCAAACTACCATATCTGCACAAATTGGTCGGACAGGAATATGCAAGCCGTCTTGTCTTTCCTGAACTCGCCTCCTCATCTCGGCAAATAGTGTCTCAGCACCCCGTCGAAGACACTTATTCTTTAAAGCGGGAACAAGTTCAAAATGAAATATTTGCTTCAATCGAAACTGGCGTGCATCTCAATGCAATGGACTTGCAAAATCTCGTCAAAATGGATGGTGAAGCGGCTACAGATATCATACGTTTTGTAGAGTTGGAAGATGTATTGATTAAAACTGTCACTTTGCCTGCAAAGACCAATGAGGCGATCACGGCTAAGGTTAATCAACAACATCTCGATCAGGAATATGCATTACGCCTTGAAGTCGCCAAGAAAGAGGCACAACGAAAAGAAATAGAAGCAGAGGGGATTGCGGCGTTTCAGGCAAAAGTGATTGACGGAATATCCGAAACCTACTTACGTTGGCGGGGCATTGAAGCAACCCTTGAACTGGCTCAATCACAGAATGCAAAAATTGTCTTAATAGGCGGTGGTAAAGACAGTTTGCCTCTCATTCTCAATACTGAAGACAGTACTCAAACAACGCTTGTGCCATCATCGTCAAATTCTCAGGATATTTTTGGTTTGATCGAAAACTCAGATGACTGAAGTAGACAACAGCATTATGGAACATAGCCAAAAGATCATTGGCTCTGGCTGTTTCAATCACGTTGTACAACATGTCACTGGTTTCTGCATCTTTATTATAGATATTAAATAACCAGTTCTTTTGGCCGAACACAAACTGCTTAATTGCGCGCTCAGCACGATTATTGTCAATCTAGTTGCATCACCTCTAGAAATAGGACTTGCAGGCACGGACGCTTATTTAAGCTTGACTTGCGTTCCTTGTATTTCACACTGCTTGCAGTGGTATTTTAATCTAATTTTATCAATAAGTTAAATTAGATTAATATTAATCCATACCAAATAAATCGCGAGTATAGACTTTTCCGAGCACATCCTGTAATTCCTCGTCCATACGGTTTGAAACAATCACATCCGATATTGCTTTAAAATCGGCTAATGAGTCGATAACCTTTGAATGAAAAAACGTCTTTTCCTCCATAATAGGCTCATAAATGACCACCTTAATCCCCTTAGCTTTAATCCGCTTCATAATACCTAATATTGATGAAGCTCTAAAATTATCGGACCCTGACTTCATAATCAGCCGATAGATACCAACCGTTTCGGGTCCTTTATTGATAATAGATTGAGCAATAAAATCTTTTCGAGTCACATTCGCTTCAACAATGGCTCGAATTAAGTTATTAGGCACATCTTCATAATTGGCTAATAATTGCTTACTGTCTTTTGGCAAACAATAGCCGCCAAAGCCAAAAGAAGGATTATGATAATAATCGCCAATACGCGGATCCAGCCCCACCCCTTGAATAATTTGCTTTGACGATAACTGATGTGTCTCTGCATAAGTATCAAGTTCATTAAAGTACGCTACTCGCATGGCTAAATAGGTATTTGAAAAAAGCTTAACGGCCTCAGCTTCAGTGGGATCAGTAAATAAAACAGGAATATTCGACTTACTCGCTCCTTCAACTAATAAAGCAGCAAAAGTCTTGGCTCGCTCTGAGCGTTCACCAACAATGATCCGCGAGGGATATAAATTATCATATACCGCTTTTCCTTCTCGTAAAAACTCTGGCGAAAATACAATATTATGATGACCTGTTTCTGCAATAAGTCGCTGAGTAAAGCCAACGGGCACTGTTGATTTAATGATAATAACAGCAGTAGGATTGATTTTAATGACATCTTCAATCACTGTTTCCACTAAATGCGTATCAAAATAGTTAGTATCAGGATCATAATTTGTCGGTGTCGCAACAATAATATAATCCGCCTCTTTAAAAGCGATATTTTTGTCATGAGTCGCTCTTAATGCTAAAGAGTGAGTTGCTAAATAGTGTTCAGCTTCAGCATCCTTAATGGGTGACATTCTGTCATTAACTAAATCAACCTTAAGCTTGTCAATATCATAGGCAATAACTTGATTGTGTTGCGCTAAGATAATCGCATTTGATAATCCAACATAGCCTATTCCAGCAATCGCAATTTTCATAAACTCTTTTTCCATGCTTAATCTATCAAAAAAATTGAAGACAACTTCCCTTTACCGCTATCTGCTAGCAGATTAACGAGTGACTGCTGATGTTTTAGCGTTAACTAAAGCACGTTAAAAAGCATTCAAAGATCAGCAAGCCTTTTGGTAATTTAGGTAAACAGCAATTAAGTATCTGTTTAAGATGCAGTATTTCCGTATGAATATCAAGCCTTTTGCTGGATCTTTTACTGTGAACATTTTAGGACTTATATTAGACACTCAGCCTCTTCTTTTGATAAAATCTAAATGAATATTGAGTTGTGAATTATTGAGTTGTGAATAGTTGCTTTTTTTGCGATCATAATCACTTAACTTATCCAGTGTAAAAAATTGATGAAAATATCCATTATTGGTATCGGCGCAATAGGCGGTTACATTGCAGCGCACCTCTTAAAACATCATCAAAATCAAGTACAGTTATTGGTCAAAACCGATAGTACTTTGTCTACGAGCACCCCCTTATTCGTCACTGGACTCACGCAATTGAGTGCCACAATAGATGAAGTGATCTATGACACTCACCAACTTAATGGTGATGTCATTTTTGTCACCACTAAGTCAACGGCAAATGACACGCTATTTAAGTCACTTAGCCACCTAAAACATAAAATTTTTATTATTTTACAAAATGGCATTGGCGCAGAAGCAAAACTGGCAAAATACATTGACAAAAGCAATACGATTATCGGTGCCATTTCCAACATCAAAGTGACTAAAGGTAAGCAAATTGGAGAAGTGGTATTACATAGCCACTTTCGTAATCTGGTTTATGCAGTGGTCCAGCCCAGTCAACCACCTCTTCAACAGCAGAACAAGCTAGCCTTCTTACCCACACTGTTTAAATCAATTTTTAACGATGTACACGCCCTAAAAAACATTTATCAGGTTCGATTTCCCAAACTTATGATCAATATTGCCTGCAATGCCGCTTCTATCATTCATGATAAAACCTTTTATGGACTCGCCCACAATCAAAAAAGCCGAAAAATGATCCACTCACTCTCTGAAGAAGTCCGTCAAGTGAGTCAATGTTACGGTGTAACAATAAAAGCGAATATGATGGAAGATATCATTAATAGTTTTAATGCCCCTCAGTATAAAGATGTTTATTTTAGTATGAAACAAGATTTTGATTCAGGACTTCCCCTTGAAATGAAATATGTCTTTTATCACTTTATTCAACTAGCAGAAAAAGCCAATATTCCCGTTCCAGCCACGAGGCATGCCATTCTTGAACTACGCAATCGACTACAGACTCGAGATTCAGCCCCGCTATAGCGCAATCAATATAAAATGATAGTGCTCAGCCCTTAGGTGTCCCCTTATATAAAGCAGCCACATCAAGGGTTTTGAGGTAAAATACTCCAAACAACCATAATAAGCTCA
>NZ_CANLZC010000034.1 GCF_947495455.1 uncultured Shewanella sp.
GCTTTTAAACCAGCCCCTTGGGAGTCTGTAAAAGTACCGACTTCTGCGTTGTATCATCTTAAAAGGCAATAAGCATTTCGGCAATAATACGTCTTGAATTAGGCACTTTTACAGGCTCTGAAAACATGCATCTTCAAGTATCACGGGTATAGGTGAGCGATATAGAGCGCTGAAAAACCTCAGAGCTCGATATTCAATCAACAGATTAGCGTAGATCTTATGCTAATTTTCGACGTGAGGTTACGCAGAATAATAGAATGGGAATTAAAGTAAAAAAGAAAAAGCCAGTTAACATTGATTAACTGGCTTGATTGTTTTTTAAAGCAATATTGTTATCAAATACCTTAGTTAAGCATTAGCTCCATTGGGTGAACTTGGCCTTGGCTTGTTGTAATTTGTCATAAGCTGCTAACAAGCTTTGATGTTTATTAAAGCCAAGTAAGTCATTAATGTTTACTAAATCATAACCTTGGCTTTCACCCATTACGTGGGCTTTTGCTGCTTGATAATCAAGTTGTGTATACATGCGTATGAGTTTGGCTTCATATTCTTGTAAATCATCGCCTTCCATTAGCACTGTGATAATGGCTTTGACCGCATGATAAAAACGTAAACGTTTTTGCTGAGCAGGACTTATTCCGCCCGCATTAAAATCTGTGGTCCACATGGCCCAGTCAAAGGCGGTCTCAAGATCATTTGTGGCTAAGGCCAATAAACATCTAAGCTCACCAATACGTAAGGTTGCCCAAGGAGAGTTGGCATCCACGCCTAAGCCTAACAGTTGATCGACTGGCTGGAATTCATCTAAATCTAAGGCATCGATAACGTCAATTATCTCTTGGCTTAACGCAACATTTTGACTGTCATTAATCCATTGTTGAATAAGCTCACGTAAGGCCATGGCGCGGTTATTGTTTACCCAGCTGAGCTCATACACAGGATAAATTTCAGAATACCCAGGGACCAATACTCGGCAAGCATAGGTGCCTAAATGGGCGTAATCGGCAATGTAGACATCGGCACCTAAGGCATGAAATTTATTTAACAGCTGAGTATATTCTTCTTCAGTACTGCCTTGAAAATTCCAGTCGTTAAACGCAAAGTCGGGTGTGGTTTTAAACAAATCCCAAGAAATAAGACCAGAAGAGTCAATAAAATGGGTTTCAAGGTTAGTGTGATCCGCCACTTCATCATTATCAAAAGAGGGACTCGGAAAGATGTCTAAATCTTTCAGGCTACGGCCTTGGAGTAACTCAGTAACGGTACGCTCTAGGGCAATTTCAAACCTAGGGTGGGCGCCAAAAGAGGCAAAACAGCCTCCGTTTTCAGGGTTGAATAAGGTGACGCAAATGACGGGGTATTCACCTCCTAAGGATGCATCAAAGCAAGTGATCGGAAAACCTTGTTTTTCTAGCTCTTCAATGGAGGCGACGACCGTTGGAAAACGGGCAATCACATCAGCTGGGATCTCCGGAAGCGAAATCGCTTCGGCAATGATTTTATTTTTCACGAAACGCTCAAAACATTCAGATAACGCCTGAGTGCGGGCTTCTGTTTTCGTGTTTCCAGCTGACATTCCGTTACTGACAAATAAATTACCCACAATATTCATGGGAATATAGGTCAGTTCACCATTGGATTGGCGAGTAAAGGGCAGGGCGCATATCCCTCTATCGGTATTGCCCGATTGAATATCCACTAGGGTGTTAAGATCAAGATCGCCATCAGGATCGTAATGCTTCCATAAAGGCGCATTCATCAGTCCCTCTGGGCGAGTATCATCAGTAATGGCAAACCATTTTTCGTTGGGGTAGTGCACAAATTCACTATTAGCGATTGCTTTGCCGAGATGAAAGTCAGCAAAAAAGTAATTACAGGCTAAACGTTCAAAATATTCGCCTAATGCGCTGGCAAGGGCGGCGTCACGGCTAGCGCCTTTACCGTTTGTAAAGCAGGCTGGGCAATTTTTATCACGAATATGAACAGACCAAACGTAGGGAACAGGATTTAACCAAGACGCTTCTTCAATATCAAACCCGAGCTCTGCGAGTCTTTTTTGCATGACGGCAATGGAGACTTCTAAGGCTTCGTCTTTACCCGGAATATATGTATGGTTCATTACTACCTCTAAATAGCTAAATAGGATGCGTCGCTCAATAAATGACACTGGGTTTATTGAGAGTGAGCTTATTGAGCGACTAGGCAGGGATTGTATCGCTTAGGGCATAAGAGTCGCAATCATCAAAGCCATTATCTTTCATGTTTTTGTCTTTTTTTTGTCAAAAAAACAGATTATGCTGAGTTATCATGGTAATGATCTCATAGGGGAACTGGAGAGGAAAAATACACCATTAATTCGTGGCTCGTTAGTGAGGCGTTAAGTGCTTTGGAGGAATAAAAAGGGATAACTATGTTGCAGCCATTAATGTATGTGGGACGAAAAGCCAGTCGAAAAGATGGACAAGCGCGTCGCATTGCGATTTTAGAAGCAACCTTAGCTGTCATTGTTCAAGAAGGTATTAGGGGAGTACGCCATCGTGCCGTGGCTAAACAGGCGCAGGTTCCTTTAGCATCAACCACTTATTATTTCAGTGATATTAAGTGTTTAATCAGTGATGCACTCACTTATTTTGCTGAGAAGCATTTATGGATGAGAGAAAAATTGGAACATAAAAGTTGGAAGCTGCTCAGTGAATGGTCACCACAGTGTTCACAACAGAATGACAAACAGCAGCTTATTCAAGCCTTAAGTGAGATAGCTTGTCATTATGTTGAAGCAAAAATAGCGCAAACGGATGACTGTATTATTGAAATGGCCTTTCAAGAAGAAGCCTTACGTAACCCTCAATTAGCCGTCGCCGTGAAACGATTAAACGATGCCATGCTCAATAGTATTGAACGCTTTTTGAAACAAGTGGGCTCAACAGCATCTCATATTGATGCCCATCAAGTATTAGGGGTGATTAAGTGGTTAGAATATCAATATTTGGTTCAAATGAGCGCGGCCCAATATGATAGTCAATACTCCAATCGTGCGTGGGCATTAAAAGAGAAAGTCCATGAGTTGAATCAAGATAATCGAGTAGAGCGCCATTTTCAGCCGATTGTCAAAGCGATGATCGCCAATGCAGTAGGTTAAAAAATGAAATGCTCCTAACATTGGAAGAGATGTTAGGAGCATGAGTTAGAAACAACCATAGTGCTTAAGGTAAAATGCGATTTACTGCACGTTTTCAGCGTCGCTAAATTCACCTTGAAACAGCGCCGAAGATAAATAACGCTCTGCCGCTGAAGGTAAAATAACCACTATGGTTTTATCTTTAAATTCTGGTAAAGCGGCAATGCGATTAGCGGCAACCACAGCTGCGCCAGATGAAATGCCCACTAAAATACCTTCTTCTTTCATGAGTCTTAGTGACATTTCAATGGCATCGTCATTGGTGATGGTTTCGACACGGTCAATCAGTTTGATGTCTAAGTTACCGGGAATAAAACCGGCACCAATACCTTGAATTTTATGGGGGCCGGGTTGCAGAGTTTGACCTGCCAATGTTTGTTGTATGACAGGCGAATCAGCGGGTTCAACAGCCACAGATGTGATGGCTTTGCCTTGAGTATGTTTAATATAACGACTGATCCCGGTAATTGTGCCGCCTGTTCCAACACCTGCAACAATGACATCGACTTCACCGTCGGTATCATTCCAAATTTCCGGACCTGTGGTTTTTTCATGGATTTCAGGGTTTGCAGGATTATTAAATTGTTGCAGTAATACGTATTTGTCAGGGGCAGATAGTCGAATTTCTTCGGCTTTATCTATGGCGCCTTTCATGCCTTTCGCCCCTTCTGTTAAGACTAAATTCGCCCCTAAGGCTTTAAGTAACTTACGCCTTTCAAGACTCATAGTATTGGGCATGGTCAGAGTCAATCGATAGCCTCGTGCTGCAGCCACATAGGCGAGGGCAATACCCGTATTACCAGATGTGGGTTCGATAAGCTCTTTATCTTTGGTGAGTGTGCCTTTTTTCTCCGCATCCCAAATCATGTTCGCACCGATCCGGCATTTCACACTGAAACTGGGGTTGCGGGCTTCTACTTTGGCTAAGACATTACCTTGACTGACGCGATTTAAGCGAACCAGTGGGGTATGGCCTATGGTTTGTGAATTATCGTCGAAAATGTTACTCATGAGCTGCTTTCCTTTTTTATGGACTTATCAAGCATAATCTTTCTGAGCGCCAATAGAAGTGATTGTTTGTTCTTCTTTATAACTTTTGGTTATTAAAAGTCTTGTGTATATTCTATGTTATAAAAAAAGCGCTTTTCTCAGAGCGTAAATTTATGATAACTCAATGAATTATGCAACATAGAAGAGGGTCTTTATCAGGTACGGGAGGATTAATTTTTACTCCCATTAATTAATGGGAGTGAAAGTCGGTTCATTCTGGAGCGACCAAGGGGTTTTTATGCTCGTGTCGATATTTATCTACCCACATGGCGGTGGCGCCGCAAATGGCAACGGGCATCACAATAAAGTTTATGATGGGGATCATAGAGAATAAGGTCACCATAGCGCCAAAACTAAATGAACTGCCTTTATTTTGGGTCAGTGCCGATTTCATCTCATTAAAAGGCACTTTGTGGTTATCAAAAGGGTAATCACAATATTGAATGGCCATCATCCATGCAGTAAATAAGAACCATAATACTGGCGCGACCGTTTGGCCTAATAAGGGTACCCAAAATAGAATAAAAAACACCAATGCACGAGGAATATAGTATTTTAGTTTTACCCATTCGCGAGACAGTGTGCGAGGAATATCCTTAATGACATCCATGTTGGAGCCCGTATTTAAAGCTTGACCGGATAAGAGTTGTTCGACCTTCTCAGCCAGTAAGCCATTAAAAGGGGCGGCAAGCCAATTCATGACCGAACTAAAAATGAAGGATGAGATCACTAAAAGTGTGATAATGGCTAAGGGCCATAAGATGACGTTGAGCCAACTTAAGTAACTGGGTAATTGCGCCGAGAGCCAATCAAACACATAGGTTAATTGATTAACGGCAAGATAGAATAAACCGCTAAACAAAATGAGATTCACCAGCAGTGGAATAAAAACAAATCGACGCAGTCCTGAGCGTTTAATGAGGCTAAACCCCATGAGAAAATAATTGACGCCGGTTTTTTGGTTTAGCAAATGTTGAGGTTTCATATTGTCCATTTTTATTGAATTTGACACGAAATGCTTAGATTGTGTTCCACTGATCCTTGAATGACAAGTTAAAAGCGCAGATCCGCCAATAAAACATGACAAATTAGGGTATGCTTTGGTAAAGTGCAGAGATATTCTTATTTTTATCTATACTTGCATTATCCAAGGGAGCTTGAATGCATCATTTTGAGTATATTAGCCTTTTAGAATGTGATGCTTGTTCTAGTTCTGACATGACCGACAAACTGACAAAATGAGACTCAAACAGATAAAATTGGCAGGATTTAAGTCGTTCACCGATGTCACTAAAATCCCTTTTATTAACCCACTGACGGCGGTTGTTGGCCCAAATGGCTGCGGCAAATCCAATGTGATTGATGCCGTAAGATGGGTGTTGGGTGAAAGCTCTGCTAAACATCTGCGTGGTGAGGCCATGACAGATGTTATTTTTAATGGCTCTAGTGCTCGTCGTCCTGTTTCCGTTGCCAGCGTCGAACTGTCATTTGAAAATATAGAGGGTCGTCTCTCAGGTGAATATGCCAGTTATCAAGCCATTGCGGTCAAACGTCAAGTGAGCCGTGAGGGCGATTCCAGTTATTTTCTCAATGGACAAAAATGTCGCCGCCGAGATATCACCGACTTGTTTATGGGAACGGGTCTTGGTCCGCGCAGTTACGCCATTATTGAGCAAGGGACGATTTCAAGGCTGATTGAGTCTAAGCCTCAAGAGCTGAGAGTCTTCATTGAAGAAGCGGCAGGCATTTCACGTTACAAAGAGCGTCGTCGTGAAACAGAAAATCGCATGCGTCATACCAGAGAGAATTTAGAACGATTAAGCGATATTCGTATTGAGCTTGGTAAGCAACTGGAAAAACTTTCTCAGCAATCTAAAGTTGCCCTTGAATACCGTGAATTGAAACAGGCTGAGCGAGATCAAGAAGCTCAGTTGTCAGTGATGCGTTATCAAGAGCTTCAAACCCAAAGCGATACCTTAACATCTGAGTTGAGCCAAGTTGAGTTAAATATGGCCGCTGAGTCGGCAAAATTGCAAGCACTGGAGTTATCGTTAACCCAATGGCAAGTGACATTAAGTGAGCTTGATAAAGAAGAGCAAACCCAAGTTGAAGCCTGTTATTTAGGTAAAAACCAGATTAATCAACTTGAGCAAACCTTAAGTCATCGCCAGCAGCAAGAGCAAAGTTTTCAATCTCGGTTGACTGAATTGAATGCATCTATTGCACGTTATCAGCAAAAAAGTCAGCAAGATGAACAAGTGCACCGCCAATTGACCCTTACCATTGCTGAGCATCAAGCTGAGCACGACAATAAACAGGCCCAACTTAGTGAGCATAAAGCCGCACACACTCAGTTAAATGACAAGGTATTTCAATTAAATGAAGCCTTAAAAGCGCAAAATGAGCGCGTGTCTCAACTGACCCTGTCCTTTGAATTGGCCAGTAAACAGCATGGTCATCATCAAGTGATTTACAGCCAAAAACAGCAACAACAAGAGAAAACGGCTCAGCAAATACAAAGGTTACAGGAGCGGTTAGCCCAAGACAGTTTACCTGAATTCGCGCAGCAATTAAAAGATAAGCAGGAGATCCGTAAAACCTGCGCCGCATTAGCTCAGGATCTTCAAGAAGCTTTCACTTCCCAGAAGCAAACTCAAGGCGCTATTCAGGCCGAGAAAGCATTACTGGAACAGTCCTTAGCGGAAAAACAAGGTCGGTTAAGTGTGGTGACCCGTTTATTACATACTGAAGAGTCGGTCGTCACTGAGCAAGCACTTTGGCAACACTTAGAAGTGAAAGCAGGCTGGGAACAAGCGGTAGAATGGGTGTTTGATGGATTACTGAAAATGCCCACCTTAGTGGGCGCACATCAAGAAGGGTTTACGTTACACTCAGGATATAAAGATGAGGTGGTTCAAGCTAAAGTCAACCTATCCCCTTGGTTGAGCCATGTTCATTGGGTTAACGATAAAGCCGCCGCCTTAAGCTTGCTCCCTGAACTGAGCAGTGATGATATGATGGTGACTGCTGACGGTTTCATGATTGGACAAGGCTTTGCTTTAAAAAAGATATCAGGAGATGGCGACGTCGCTTGGGTACAGCTTAAGCGTGAGCAGAGCGAACTGACTGAGCATGTGGCAGAGCTCAAGCAAGGCTTGATTCAAATTGAGCAAGCATTGCAAGCGTCACAAACAGCGCTAACAGCATTAACAGACCGCCAAGCTGAGAATAATGACACCTTGCAAGCCTGTCAGCTCAGTATTGCGGCGCTGACATCAAAAATGGCAGAGAGAGAAGAGCAAACCGCCCATAATAAGGCGCAACTTGAACAATTAGCGCAATACAGTCAAAGCTTGTATGAGGAGATGGCGCTTGAGCAATCGGCAATAGATAAGCTGTCTTTTGAGTACAGTGAGTTACATGATGACTTAGGTATTGAACAGGCAAAAAAACAGCAACTAGAAGACACAAGGAAGGTCGAACAATGCCAATTAAATGACAAAGCCGCTTTACTGGCTCAGGCTGAAACTGATTATCAGCAAGCGTTAAGCCAGTTACAATCCCTTAATACGCAACTGGCCGTCAATCAACAGAAAATGGATCAACATGACGTAAGTATTAAAGAGTTACAAATGACAAAGTTTAGCCTTGAGCAAGCACAATTTGCTCAAGGTGAAAGTGAGAATGTTGAAAATACTCAGGAGTTACAATCAAAGCTTGCAAAGGTATTGAGTGAACAAGCGCTAAAAGAGGAAAAGTTAACCGACATTCGCGCCCAACAAGCCCACATTCAGTTGTCCTGTGATAGTGTCACTGAGGACAAAAAGCAATGGCTTGGAAAAGTGAACCAATTGACCCAATCCTCAAGCAGCATAAAATTGCGCCGCGAGGGAATTAATGGGCAAATTGACAGTCAATTAAGTTTATTGAAAGAGCAAAATATTGATGTGTCCAGTGTCATGAAAAATATGGATAGTCAATATTCTTCTCATAAGCGTCAAAAGGATTTGGGCGTATTACGACAACGTATTTCAGCGCTTGGGGCAGTCAACCTTGCGGCAATTGAAGAATTTGAACAACAAAGTGAGCGGAAAAAATATCTCGATAGCCAAGATCAAGATTTACATCAAGCATTAAAGAGTCTTGAAGCGGCTATTAATAAAATTGATAAAGAAACCAAAATTCGTTTTAAAGAAACCTTTGATAAAGTCAACCAAGATTTAGGCTTGTTATTTCCTAAAGTCTTTGGGGGGGGAAGTGCTTATTTAGCACTCACAGACAATGATTTGTTAGAAACGGGTGTCACTATTATGGCGAGGCCACCGGGAAAAAAGAACAGCACAATACACTTGCTGTCCGGTGGTGAAAAAGCGTTAACAGCATTATCTTTGGTTTTTGCTATATTTAGACTGAATCCAGCGCCTTTTTGTATGCTTGATGAAGTTGATGCACCATTAGATGATGCCAATGTCGAACGTTTTTGCCGTTTGGTGAAAGAGATGTCGCAAACGGTACAGTTTATTTATATTAGCCATAATAAGATCACCATGGAGCTGGCAGATCAACTTATTGGCGTTACTATGCATGAACCCGGCGTGTCACGCATAGTTGCGGTAGATATTGATGAAGCGTTAGCTATGGCTGACGCAGAATAAACATAGGAAAGACAGGGTAGCCAATGGAAAATTTGCAACTGGTATTGCTTATATTAGGTGCGATAGCAATTATCGCAGTGCTTGTGCATGGTTTTTGGTCCATTAGAAAACAGCAACCAAAATCATTAAAAGAAGCGTCGACGAAAGGGCGCTTTACTGATCAGTCGAATCGTGATGCTGAAGGGTTTGACGCTGATGGCATTGGCAAAGTGAGAGTGTGTAAAGCCAAACCGCTTACGCCTGCCAACACACACAAGATGCCACTTGGAAAAAATGCTCAGGAAGGTCGCGGGCAGAAAGCATCTGCGATTAAGCCGACTCAGGATAATGCCAGTGTCCATCAACAGGCGAGAGCGGAAGCATTAGAAAGTGCTCACAGTTTAGAAAGTGCGCACAGTGTTGATTCTCCTCAAACGCCAAGCGCTGAGCCAAGCCCTGGGCCTGTGAATGTGAATGTCTCTCAATCTGTGAATGCTCAGCAGGTACCTTTAGCGGAACATCAAGTCGATATTGAACAATTAACGGAAATGCCAGGTATTTCTAAGCCCCTATCTTCTGAGACAAGAGGTGCTGAGACAAGAGGTGTTGAGAAAACAAGTTTTGAGACAAGACGTTCTGAAGAGATAGCTTTTGAAACAAGAGCTTCTGAAAAAAGTGATGCTGAAACAAGAGGCTCTGAAAAAAGAAGCGCCGAGGCAAGTGTGCACCAGAGCCCACTGAGCCACAGGCAGGCAGAAGCGGCTGCTTCTCAAGATGCGCTACTTTTTGCTCATCAAGACGCTGCTCATCAAGGCATTAGTCATCAAGACGCTCGCCATGCTGAGCAAAAGCGGGACGACAATCATCCTCAAGCTGCTGCCAGCGAGCCTCAGCCCATTCAGACTCAAACAGAAAATCGGGTTGATCAAAATACACTGGGTGAGCCTCAAGATGTCCTCGTTTTGCATGTGACGGCAAAAGACGGTGAAATCTTTAATGGTGCCGAATTATTACCGAGTTTATTGACCTTGAACTTTAAATTTGGTGATATGAATATTTTTCATCGCCATCAAGACAATGCAGGAAAAGGGCAAGTGCTCTTTTCATTGGCGAACATGGTCAAACCTGGCGTGTTTAATCCTGATCATATGGAACAATTTAATACGCCAGGGGTGGTGCTGTTTATGACTTTGCCTTGCCATGGTGATGCATTAATGAATTTTTCCATTATGCTCAATTGTGCTCACCAAATTGCCGATGACTTACAGGGCCAAGTGCTTGATGGTGGCCGTGAGTTGTGGCTAGAGTCGACGAAACAAGCTTACTTACAACGTATTAAGCATCAATTAACGTTATCTGCTTAACTCTTCTTTTTTATTCATTTTTTATAGGCCGTATTCCATCACACTTAGTCAGTGATATTAGTCAGTGATAGGAGTACGGCCTGATCCATTTTTGGAATTGAACTTAATGAACTCAGTACAAACTAAAATGGCGGCATTGACACAAGAAATCAATGCCCATAACTATCGTTATTATGTGGATGATAATCCCAGTATTCCCGATGCAGAATACGACCGTTTGATTAGGCAGTTAAAGGCACTTGAGCAGGCACACCCTGAGTATTGCCTAGCGGACTCTCCGACCCAACGTGTGGGTGGAGAAGCCTTGTCTAAATTTGATCAAATAGCCCACCTAAAGCCCATGTTGAGTTTAGATAATGTGTTCAATGAGGCCGACTTTGAAGCTTTTAACAAGCGCTTGACTGATAAAGTGGCACAGCCACTGACTTATTGTTGTGAGCCCAAACTGGATGGTTTAGCGGTCAGCATAGTTTATCGAAACGGGATTTTTGAGCGTGCAGCCACGCGAGGTGACGGTTTAGTGGGTGAGGATATCACCGAGAATGTGCGTACTATCAAGGCCATTCCGTTAAGCTTGCGAGGTGATGATTTTCCGCCCTTATTAGAAGTGCGAGGGGAAGTGATCATGCCCCAAGCCGCGTTTGATGCCCTCAATGAAAAAGCCAAGGCAAAAGGGGAAAAGCTGTTTGTCAATCCTCGTAATGCGGCGGCGGGCAGCTTGAGGCAATTAGACAGCAAAGTAACGGCCAGTCGAGCACTTTCTTTTTATGCCTATGCATTGGGCGTGGTAGAGCCTGAGACTTGGCACTTATCCTCTACGCATTTTGGTCAACTGGAGCAGCTTAAAGCTTGGGGCGTGCCAGTGAGCCGTGAGGTGGCGTTATGTGAAACCCCGCAAAATGTGATGGACTATTATCACCGCATGTTAAGTCGCCGTGATGATCTCGGGTTTGAAATTGATGGTATGGTGATTAAAGTCAATGACATTCATGCGCAACAAGCATTAGGCTTTGTGGCGAAAGCGCCGCGTTGGGCCACCGCCTTTAAGTTTCCTGCCCAAGAAGAGATGACCTTATTAGAAGGGGTGGATTTTCAAGTGGGGCGAACAGGGGCCATTACGCCAGTGGCCAGGTTAAAGCCGGTTTTTGTGGGAGGGGTGACAGTCTCGAACGCCACTTTGCATAATGCCGATGAAATTGCCCGCTTAAATGTCAAGGTGGGAGATACTGTGATTATTCGCCGCGCGGGTGATGTCATTCCACAAATTGTGGCCGTGGTACTTGAAAAGCGCGCCGCTAAGCTAAAAGAGAATGAGTCACAAGAGAGTGAACTGCAAGATGCAGCTTTGCAAGATATTGTTTTTCCTGAAACATGCCCAGTGTGTGACAGTGATATCGAGCGCATCGAAGGAGAGGCGGTGGCCCGTTGCACTGGGGGCTTATTTTGTGAAGCCCAGCGTAAAGAGGCCATTAAACATTTTGCGTCACGTAAAGCGCTCAATATTGATGGTATGGGCGACAAAGTCGTTGAGCAACTTATTGATAAAGAGTTAGTGCAAAGTCCTGCCGACTTATTTCATGTGTCCGCATCGGCCATGACTATGTTGGACAGAATGGGCGTGAAATCGGCAACCAAATTGGCCAATGCCATTAACGATGCGAAGCAAACCACCTTTGCGCGATTTTTATATGCGTTAGGCATTCGTGAAGTCGGTGAAGCCACGGCAGCCAATTTAGCCGCGCATTTTAAAACCCTAGCAGCCCTCAAAGCCGCCACTGTGGAGGCGTTAATGGCGGTGGAAGATGTGGGAGAAATCGTGGCTCAACACTTAGTGCACTTTTTCAGTCAACCTCATAATATCGAAGTCATCGATAAGCTCATTGAAGCGGGAGTGAATTGGCCGGCCATTGAGGCAGTCGATGAGGCGGCATTACCCTTAAAAGGGCAAACTTGGGTACTGACTGGCACTTTAACCCAATTGAATCGAAATGACGCCAAAGCCCAGTTGCAAGCGCTGGGAGCCAAAGTGGCGGGCAGTGTGTCGAAAAAGACCGATTGTTTAGTGGCCGGAGAAGCGGCAGGATCAAAACTCACCAAAGCCCAAGATTTAGGGGTGAAAGTGATTGATGAGGCCGAATTAATCGCCGTATTGGCAGCTGGTGCATAAAGGACACACTCAATGTCATACTAGCTGTTATATTAGTTGTTTTACAGGTTGCCATTATTCGCTCAATCAAACCTATAAGCCCCTAGATTAGAGGGGGAGTTAATGAAGAATTCATGACTTATTTATGTTTGGTTGACTGAATATCCGTTTGATGAAGAGCATGGCTATTGTCATAGTCAGTTTTGTCAATCTGTTAAAATAAGATATTGAATGAAAGTGAACTAATAAGCCAGTGACACCCTGTGACTGGCTTTTTTAATGGGCGCTCTTAAGGGGAAAATAGCGCCACATAGCAGAACATTAACGGATGCTTTTGTGACATTGAAAGCGGGTTAGCGTATTGACGCCCAGCTTAGTGATAGCGTAATCAAAGTTGTTTTGCAGCTTGTCTTAGCTCACCCCTTTTAATGTCAGGAGGACGTTTAATGAAACCGTTTTATTGTTTTTATTTGTTGCTTGTTTTTATGTTGTCGCCAGTGGTTAATGCACTGGATTTATCGAGTTACCAAGATCGAGTCGATGAAATACTCACCCAATCTAGCGTCTCACCTAACCATGACAATATGCTGGCGCTAAGTTATCAAGGCATAGAAAATACGGCCATGGTTGATGATATGATAGCCAATGTACAAACGGCTCGTATTCCTGACTTTAGCTTGATAAAACTCATTCGTATTTTACTCAATTCCGATCAATATGATGATCGTATTTTATCGGGTATAGAGCATTTCCCTTATTGGATCAGTCAAGGCGAGACCCAATATCAGTACTGGTCTGAAAATCATATGATCATGTGGATGTCCAGCGAATGGTTACTACATGAGCACTTCGGGCGAGCGCCAACACCAACACTCGCCCAAAGGCTCAGGCATTATTTAGACTTAAAAGTCACTCATGGTTTTTATGAGTTTAATTCTCCAGTGTATTATAAGTTTACCTTAGCAGGGCTCCTCAATTTAGCGGACTTTGCCATAGACAGTGAGATCAAAGCGCAAGCCTCATTAGCGGCACAAAAATTGTTAACTCAGTTTTTACTCTTTACCACTGAAGCGGGCACTTTCGCCCCAACAACGGGCCGCGCTTATACAGAGCATTATCGCAATCCGGGCAATCACGGCTTGATTTATTTACTCACAGGCAAAGGCAATGTGCCACAAAACCCGGGGATGGATGTTAGCTTTCTGGCGACGAGTACCTTGGAGATGACGCCTGTACTTGATTCTTGGCAAACCCAGTTTTCGGGACAGTTTGTTAACGGTCATTCATTAGGGGAGAGTTTTACCTTAAACAGCGCCCTTAACCGTGAAGACAGAGCCGTATTTCAATGGAGCATGGGAGGGTACTTTGCCCCTTCGGTGGCTGAAGATACGTTATGGGCCATCAATCATTATGATCTCTCTGATCATGAAGCCTTTAAAAATTTCGCAGGTATTTCCAATGGACTTCAATGGTTCGCCGATACCGCCGCGACTATAGGCGCCACCTTCAGCCGCAGCTCAGTACTGACTGGCGCTAAGTTGAATATCTATAAACATGGGGGCTCAGCACTGAGTTCCATTGATAATTACTGGGGAGGATATTATGGCTATCAGCAATGGCCAGTCATTGCTGTTGCAGATGATGTTGCCGTGTGGCCGCTCTCGGGGAATGTGGATGACTGGCAAACCTACCGACCTTATACGGCCAATACCCACTTACCGAAAGTGATACAAGAAGATAATTTAGCCCTTATTTTGTATTGGCCCAACACGGAGTTAAGTTTAGCCAATACTTTTGGGCTGGGGGAGATCAGCACTGAAGTGAATATCTACTGGCCTGAGAGCGAGTTCGATGAGTGGCAGCAAGAAGGCCGCTGGCTTGTGGGCCGCAAAGGGGACAGTTATGTGGCCATGTTTCGAGACTGCACTGACAAGAGCAATGGCATTTACAGTTGTAAAGGTGACAGAGGCAGACAAATGTGGGGCAGTTTTGTGGGCAATGCACAAACCCATGGCAGTTACAGTGCCTTTGTGGGTGTGATCCGCGGATCCAGCTACAAAGAAAGCTACACATGGAATTGGAAAGAATGGCAGTTTCAATACTATGGCCGCATCACTGTGGGTGATAAAAACTTAAGCTACACGTGGAAATAATATAAGTGGAAATCATGCATTTCTAGCGTGAGCACACTTATGGTGTTCATGACAGTGACAGCGGTTATCCCTTGATGTGATAACCGCTCTTCTTACTCGTTTAGGTACTATCTTAACTACTCGCTTAGACTGATCCTTTTCCCTTCTTCTTATGACAAACACCTATTAGACATAAGTCTTGATTTGCTTTAAAAACAGCCTGTTAGGCAATTGTATCATTGCAAGTGTTTCATTTATCGCTATTATTCGCCCCCTTTTATACCTGTGCGTAACAATTGTTACCTCAGGTTTGATCTTTTCTTATTTAATGGAAACAAAAAATAAAATGAACATGTCAACGGTTAGAAAAATGCTTAAAACCTGCCTTTTGATTACTGGCCTGTGTAGCGCCTTTAGCGCGAGTGCGGCGTATACAGTGGGTACGGTAACAGAAGTAATAACTTACGCCAACAATGATCGTATTCTGGTGAGAATGGATAACATGCCTGAAAAATCCGTTTGTAAATCATCAGTGTACTTTTCTATTGAGGCTAAAACGCCTGCCGATCGCCGCCATCAAGTTTTATCAAGAGCCTTGACCGCCTTCGCCACAGGTAAAAGGACTAAGATTTATTACAGTGACAAAGATTGTGATGGCAGTTATATAAAACTTGTCCGTATTGGTTAATGCGCGTGGGCTCATGAATGTGGGTTTATGCGCGTGGAATGTGTGAGTGTGCTGTTCTTACTCTTGGTACTCTCGGCAGGCTTAAGTGCTCGCTTTGAATAGCGTTTTATAAAACGTAAAAAACACAAGGACAGTGATCTAAGATTGCCCAATCGATTGCGCTAAAGATTTCCGCATTAAGTAGCTGTATGAGATGGCCTAAATTTTCCTTCCTTGTGTTTTATTTTTTCTTCGCTCTTATTCATTTGGTTCTGAGAGGCCAAGGTGAGGGCGGACTGTCTTATTCATGGGAATGACATGGATATTTTTTAAACCAATAAGGTTAGTTATGAAGTTATTGTTTAACTTAGATCTAAGCAATAGCCGACCCAGAAGTCGGCGGCTAAAAGGCGTGAGTGCCAGTGAGAGCACTTATGTGAGTAAGAGTGTAGTAAAGAGTGTAGCTCATTCTGTGGTGGCGAGTGTTAATCATGTTGTGAAGCGTCTGGTGAATAAGTTGAATTTAGTGTGTAAGCCATTTTGTTATTTGAGTCTATTACTGAGTATCAGCGTAATCACCTTGAGCTTGCCTGTGCAGGCGAATGATGATGATTTTGGCTTTGAAGAATATGACCTTGTAGAAGAGGATCTTGTAGAGGAAGACGATGAACATGCCGAATTAGCACAAGACTATTTTCATGTGTTGATGGATGCCATGTCGAATGAAGATAGGCAAGCATTTGAACTAGACTTGGCGCAACATCAACAAAAAATGCTCAGTCGTTACCAATGCAAAACAAGTGGTATTAAATGCCATTCAAAAATGGCAGAAGATGAGAGTAATGATGATGATTTAATGAGTCGGATCCCTAAAGCCAGTGATGCCTTTAAACAACTCGATACAGGTTTATTTGGTGAACTCATTGATTTAAATACGGGTACAGTGACCTTTAATCAAACAGACTTTGTTGCCAAAGGCAATGGCCCTGATATTAAAATTAGCCGAACCTTATCTGATCAATCTAACCCTAATATGAATGGGAATTTAGGGGATTGGATATTAGATATTCCAAGAATCAAAACAACGTTATATCTCAACGAATATAAAGGAAAAAGTGTTCCTACATATGTTGGTCACTACAAAGGTGCTTGGGCTATAGGAAAGGCTTGCTCTGGGGAAATCGCCCCTGGGAAATATAATAAAAATAGTCGCTATAAAAAAGGAAAAAAAGATATTACTGCATTGTATTTAGGTGATACTTTAGAATTAGCTGGGAATGAAAGTTCACTTTTGTTACAGACAAGCAGCGATAGTTTCCCTAGAGTCACTCAATCGAATTGGCGTTTTAGTTGTACGAATATTATTAATAATACTGGGTTAAAAAATACCAGTGAAGGATTTGTCGGTCATGCGCCTGATGGTACTAAATACACCTTTAACCAATTAAAGACAGCTAGGCCGAATCTACCACAATCAAGATTAACACTTAACGCATATTTATATGTTACAAAAATTGAAGATAGATTCGGTAATACCATTAGTTATCATTACAACAAAGATAATCAGCTAACTAAAATTACTGCCAGTGATAAGCGAGAGATCACTTTTAGCTATCATAATAATAGCAATGACATAAAAACCATTAGCTATGATCACAAGAAGTGGAGCTATGCCTATTCAGACTATTCTAAAAAGCATAAAGGAAAAGGTTATGCAAAATTCAGACGTTTGAAAAAGGTGACAAGACCTGATAATAAAGCTTGGGAATATCAATTTAACGATAGTGCCTATTTGCATCCTTTAGGGGTTTCTAGAAAGAAAAAAAAGCAAAACGATACGTTAGTTTTGAATGTATCTCATCCAGATGGAGCGAAAGGTGAGTTTAATTTCAAAAAACATAATATGACAAGAACCAATGTGGCGGACATTAACGTTATATTATGGAAGGAAGAAGTTGATGGTGATGAAGATGAAGATTCTGAAATAACAGATAAACCACATAAAGTAAGTAGTCCAAAACTATCAATATATAAAAAGTCTATCACTAATCCTTTGGGGACTAATCTAGTATGGAAGTACGAGTACTCAAAGAACGCAGGTGCTTGGTATGGGCAAAGCGCTAAAACAATACATAAATTAACGGATGACTTGCCCAGTAACATTGGTAATTTTCATTATAAGTGGACTAAAGTGACTGAGCCCGATGGCAGCAAAACACAATATTATTACAATCGTAACGGAAATGATCCCCTTGAAGGTCAGCTCATGGCCAGTCGCGTGTATCAGGATAATCAGCTATTAGAAGAAACTCAATATACCTATAAAAGAAGCGATAAGCCTTTGGGGCATTCTGGTGTCTGGTTAGATAATTGGAAAAGTCGCGATTACCGCATCATGCGAACCAAAAAACACATTAATCGTCAGAACGAGGGGGATACTTATAACACAGCATATAGTGACTTTAATGCTTATGGCGTGCCGCGACTGGTTACCGAGTCTAATAATATCTCGACGGCGAAACGTTATACTAAAACCACTTATCAACACAATATTAATAAGTGGGTACTGAATTTACCTCTTGAAGAGTATGTTTCTAGTTCGAATAGCTTTGATGTACCTGTTAAAAAAACAGTTTATAGTATTACACAATTATTGCCTTCAGCGATTTATGAACATGGTGAGCTTAAACAAGCTCGTACATACTCAAAGGCTGGACAGCTACAAGCTATTTATTACAATGGAAATATGCGTATTGATCAATTTAAAGACTATTATCGCGGCATACCCAGAAAAATCATTTTTCCATGTGCCACGAAAAATGCTTGTTCAAAAGCCAATGGCAGCAGCACGGATACTATGGTGACCAAAATAGAAGTCAATAATGACGCCACCATTAAAAGTATTACCGATTTTAAGGGCCATAAAACCAGCTATGAATACAATGCTATAGGTTGGATGACTAAGATTAATCACCACAATAAAGCATGGGCAGATGAATCAATAAGCTATGCTAAGGTGAAAAATGAGGGGGACGGTAATGATTTAGGTGCTTTGGTGCAAGAAGGGCAATTAAAGCAAACTAAGCAGCAAGGTAGCCTAAAACAAATCACTTACTTTGACAGTTTATTACGACCCTATTTGTTTGTGAAGCAAGACACTAAAAATAAGCTGACCACCTATGAGCGTAAGCAATACGATCATAACAATCAAGTGATCCTTGAGACCAATCAGGCTAATACTCTCGATGCGTTAGTCCAAACCAAAACCGACTATGATGCACTGGGACGAGTGATTAAAATCACGCGATTAAATGATAAGACCGAGACCAATATAGATTATTTAAACGGTAATAAAAAACAAGTCAGCGATCCGAACAATAATGTGATCACCACCAGTTATCTGGCCTATGGTGAGCCTGAGCAGGAATACATTACTGCGATAGCGGCGCCTGAAAGTACCAATACCAGCATCAAATACAATATTCATGGCAATATCACTTCTATCAAACAAGGGAATGTAACAGAAAAACGTGTGTATGATGGCCGTCAAAATGTATGTAAAGTTGTGCGCCCAGAAACAGGCATGACCGCCTTTGGCTATAATAAGCAAAATTTACCGATCTGGCGTGCTGAAGGGATCTCGGGCAGTGAAACCGCTTGTAATACCACGGTACCAGCACAGAACAAAGTCACTTTGGCCTATGATAATTTAGATCAACTAAAATCTGAAACTTATCCTGTGAATAAAGCCAACCAGACGCCCAATATCACCTATGCCTATGATGAAAACAGTAATCTCACTAAGATTGCCGCAGGCAAGGTCACATGGAACTATGGCTATAATGTCATGGATAAAGTGACCTCAGAAAAACTGCAAGTCGATAAGAAAACCTTTAACATCGCTTGGGGTTACAATAATCTTGGTAATGTTTCGTCTTTGACCTATCCGTCGGGTAAAAAAATCACCTTTGCACCCAATGCTTTTGGTCAAGCCACCCAAGCGGGCATTTATGCAACAAAAGCGCTTTATCATGGTAATGGCCAAGTGAAAAGCTTTACTTATGGCAATGGCATCAGCCGTTCCATTGGTTTAGATACATCATCACGTATCAATAAGATGCAAGATAGCCACACCACAAATAAAGCTCGGCTTAAATTAACCTTAGCCTATGATGATAACGATAACCTCAGCAAAATCATCGATGGCATCGACGATAAAAACAGTGTCAAAAATATACAATATGACGGCCTCAATCGCTTAATCAAGGCCGATGGTAAGTGGGGCAAAGGCCAGTTTACTTATGATACGGTGGGCAATATTAAATCCCGTAGCGTGAGTGGCTCAAAAATCAATTATGTCTATGATGGTCATAACCGCTTAAAGTCCATTTCTGGTGCTTATAAATATGGCTACAAATATGATGCCAGAGGCAATACCCTCAATAACGGCCGTTTTGGACTCAGTTATAACCGTGCTAATCAGCTCACTTCAGCTAAGGGCCATACCTTTGTTTATGATGGCCATGGTCGAAGGGTTAAAGATACTCATCACAATGCCAGTGAGTTTTCCATTTACAGTCAAAATGGTCAATTGCTTCATAGACAAAACGCAGTTGGTGACAAAATCGACAGCATTTACTTAGGTAATCAATTGATTGCCGATGTTGAAAGTCGCTAAGGAGGGCTGACAATGACATTCGTTAGGTTATTCAATCAGCTTTCTGTTAATAAATCAGCTAAGCAACCAGTTAAACAATCAATTAATAAATCAGCTAAGCGACAAGTTAAGCAATCAGTGAAGCGCTCACGTGTTAAGAGCATGATGGCAAAAGTGTTGGCAGTGGCATTTGGCGTGATATTGCCATTGTTGTCCAATTCAGCACAGGCACAAGGCCAAACTGCTTTTGTGCCTATCGCTGTGGGGGACATTGTCACTTTCATTCCTTTACTCTCAACGCCCACTCAAATGAGTGTTAAAGCTGAATCTGTTGATGGAAGTTATCAGCTCAAATGGAATACAGTACCGCAAGCTAATTATTACCAAGTCATTATTACCGATGAAAAGGGTAAGCAACGCATTGTTAAAGTCACAGGCACTAGCTATGCCTTAGCGGGCCTAAACTTAGGCAATAACAAGGTAGAGCTGCAAGCCTGTAATAAGAATGATCAATGTGGTGCGCCCTCTTTAGTCAGTAATATTAAGCGTAAAACCAAAATCACTTACCAGCATACGGATATGTTAGGCTCCCCTGTAATGCAAAGCGATGAAGCTGGTAATGCACTGAGTCGCAGTGTGTACGATCCTTTTGGTAAACGCTTAGGCGGCGACAAAGCTGGCATAGGTTACACGGGTCACTTGCATGACAAGGACTTAGGCTTGACTTACATGCAGGCCCGTTACTATGACCCGTTAATTGGACGTTTTTATTCCAATGATCCTGTAGGGTTTGCAGATACTACCCACAGCTTTAACCGCTATGCTTATGCTAATAATAATCCTTATAAATACGTGGATCCTGATGGGGAGTTTGTTACTGTGCCACTTGCAGGTTTCGGTGCTTTGGTTGGTGGCGTCGGTGCTGGATTGGCTTCTTTGGCAAATGGGGGGAATATAAAACAAGCTGCTATTGCCGCATCTGTTGGTGCAACTATTGGTGGAATTGCAGGTTTAACAGGCGGAACGTCTTTGTTTTCTCATATGGCTGTTGGATCTATTGCAGGTGGGAGTGGTGATTTTATTGGGCAAGTTATTCCGAAAATTGAATCGGATACTAGTTCATTGAGTTCTTTTGCTTCAAGTACAACTAAAAGTGTTGTTAAAGGTGTACAGCATGTTAATTACCAGCAAGTAGTTTCAGCTGCTGCTCTATCCGCTTTTGGAGGTGGGGTTGATAAATATGCAAAGGCTATTGGTCTTACCGAAAAATCTGCCGCAGTTGTAGCAGAGACGACTAATCTACTTAATTCGCCACATGCAGCTAACATGGCAAGTGGCTCAAGTAGAGATCATAATTTGCCACATCCAGTACAAATGACAAGTCCAAGTCATTAAATTTGATTTACAATTGGGCTTATATAAAGCCCTTTTTGAGTATAAGGATAAAAATGAGTAAAGGCGTCTATTTAAAAACTAATGTTCCGTTAAATTGGTGTAAAGTTTTTTTTGTTGCACCAATTGCCTTAATTGGAACAATATTAATCAGTTCATTTGATTTCTATGGTGTTGAAATAGGGCTAGTTTTTGCTTTTAACTTTACTATAGCTTATTTTTATTTTCTAAATTACAACGTGAGTTTTAATTATAATGAAAATGATTTTTCGGTACGTTTGAAAATAAATATGTTTGGATATTATAAAGTTACGATAAAAAATAAATGTTCTAGTTTTTATGTATCACAAAAAAGTAAAAAAAAGTGCTTCATTTATAATGATGACGTCTTAGGTATTGGCTGTAAACTGTATTTAAAAGGTATCAAAAATGAAAGTGATTTTAAGCCTTATATTCAGTTTTATACCATACAAAAATTGAGAGGAAATTAACCAATCTCCTCATCATTAATTGATGAGATTTCAATCTAAAACCACCGCTTATTGGTACTACATTCAGCGGTGGTTTTTTATTAGAGAATTTAAGCTCATTTTGAGAGGGTATTTACATTTTTACTTAAGTCCAGTGGTGTTGACCAGTAAAGAAGTCATAATGAAAAAGGTGAGGAAATTGCTACCACTATTTATTTCGTACTTCTAGTATTGCGAGCAAGGCAAGAAGCCTTGAAAGCGGCTTTGGCTCCTTTAATTCGACAATAGCATCCAGTAAAGACAAAGCATTTTTTGGAAAATTTACTGAAAAAAATACTTCTTTTTTCAACATACAGGGGCTATTTCTTCTGACTTTTCTTTAAATGTGTCTCAAAAGGCGTTAAATGATTAAGAAAAGAATAAAATTAAAGGATTAACTAAGGATTAACTAAGACACCCAAAATTATTTGCCTAGTTTGCAGCTGTAAACTAGGCTTTGATTAGTTGATGAATAATCGATGTGAGGGTTTATGGCAATACCAAGGAAAGCAATTATCAGTATCGAGGATACGCCATATTATCATTGTATATCTCGGTGTGTCAGACGTGCTTATTTGTGTGGTCATGATGATTATACAGGTCAGTCATATGAGCATCGGCGTTCATGGGTTGAAGAACGTATTCTTCAGTTAGCAAAAGTATTTGCAATCGATATCTGTGCCTATGCTGTGATGTCTAATCATATGCATGTGGTATTAAATGTGGACATTTATGAAGCCAATGCTTGGTCTGAATTGGAAGTGGTTCAGCGTTGGCATCAGTTGTTTAAAGGGACTGAAATTACTCAAAAGTTTGTTAACGGTTTGGTTCTTGAAGATTTTGAGATAGCTTTATTATCAGGAACAATCGCTAAGTACCGTAGTCGGTTAAGTGATATTAGCTGGTTTATACGGGCGTTAAATGAACCTATTGCACGAAAAGCGAACATAGAAGATAAATGCAGTGGACGGTTTTGGGAGGGACGCTTTAAATCTCAGGCGCTACTTGATGAAGCGGCTGTGTTAGCCTGTATGGCTTATGTTGATTTGAATCCTATTCGCGCAAAAATGGCCGATATGCCTGAGCAGTCAGATTTTACTAGTATTCGAAGGCGCATAAAGGCCGCACTTAAAGGTGAGCAACCTGCTAATTTATTAGCGTTTGTGGGGAATGAAAGGCTTGAAGCACCAAAAGGGTTAGCATTTCATTTGGATGATTATTTGCAGTTGGTCGATGAAACGGGTCGAATTATTAGGGAGGATAAACGAGGCTCGATCAGTGATGTAGCAATGCCTATTCTTAATCGACTGAATATTCCATCTGATAACTGGCTTAAATTAACGACTGAATTTACCCGTTTATTTAAAGGGCCTGTCGGTCGCTTGCAAGAGTTGGATGCTTATTGTGCGCATTTAGAGCGAAAACGACGACAAGGTGCAGGAAATTGTCATCGTTGGCTTAGTAGTGCTTAATTAGGCTTGACGAATATTCAGCTTCAGCCATTAACCACACTTTTCTTTTAAGATACTGAACACTTTCTGAAAATCAGTTCAGTCGCTTACCTTGGATGTCATTCGCATAAATCAACTGATTTTATATGGTTACCGACAGTTTTGATGTTAAATTAACCTTTGGATGAGTGATATCGAATCCAGAGCCGATTTTTGATGTGGAGATTTCGGATTGTTGTGTAAGAAAATAATTATGGATGTCTTAATATTTTTGAAGTCATCATGACTATGGGGAGTAAAGCAGCGACTAAGTTGTTATCAGCAGGGCTAAATAAATTTGAATTTGGCAAAAAGGTAACTGCAGCCTTTGAAGATGTCATTAACCAAATTGAACAAGGCACCTTTAAACATCCTAAGTTGGGGTGGGATAAAGGAAGCAGTGGCCATTCAAATAATAAAGGGGAAGTAAAAGATTCTGGTAAAAATAGTTTAGGTTTTACTAAACTATCAAGTGATGCTAGGAAGTATTTAGATGATTTAGAACAGCAAACGGATTTCAGTGTGAATGCAGAACAACGAGGGCATTTAGCGGATGCACTTAGGGAAAAGGAGTTTACTAAAATATCTACTCATGCAGCTAAGAAGCATCGTCGCGAGTTTAATACAGCAAAAAATAAATTAATTAGTGAGTGGGAGAAAAATACTGGTCAAATATGGCCTCGATATACCGAAAACCTCATGTCAAAAGATGGCACAAAAATTAATAGGAAGGCTGGTCAACCATATGATGCTCATCATATTATCGAAAGCAGTTATGGTGGACCAAATGAATGGTGGAATATGCATCCGGCTCGTTTTCCTGATCAACACCAAGGCGGGATACATCGGAAAGATGGTATAATAAGAGAAATTTTTCCTAGATAGGTGGTTATAGAATGCCTGTATATGCTAATTTACAGAGTGAAGCTAAGTTGGGGGGTAAGTTATTCAACCTCCAGAAAATTAGTTCCAAAGAGTCTTTAGGTTTATTTAAAATTCATCCAGATATACCACAAGACTATATTTCTTTTTTAACTGAGTTAGGCTTTGGTGGTTTAGCGCAAGATTCTTATATGATCTATAGTGGATTGATGGCTTCAGATGAAATTTATGATAAAGAATCGGCTGAGGAATTAAAAAACATCTTATTTTTTGGTGATGATTTTATGGGGTATTGTTCAGGTTTTGATACTGAAAACGAATGGCGTATTGTAGAAGTAGATCCGATAGATAAGAGCTATGAAGTAACTCATAGTTCTTTTAGTGAATTTATTCAAGATCTACTTGAAGATTGATTAATCAATCCAGTCATTGGATTAACTAAGACATTCATCATTAATTGATGAGATTAACCAAAGATTAACTAAGACACCCAATAACCAAAGATTAACTAAAACATTAACCAAGAAACATTAACCAAGACACCCAAAATTATTTGCCTAGTTTGCAGCTATAAACGGGTTAACTAAGACACCCATCATTAATTGATGAGGTTTTAATCCAAAACCACAGCTACTGATATCAATAGCTGTGGTTTTTTATTTTGTATGCCTACCGAATCTGCCATCAGCAAAACAAACCAAAGCCAGTCATTAATAATCAATATGATAACGGGCTTTAGAGAGGCTTTTAATGATTGAAGGGTAAAAATCATAACTTGAGACTAACTTAGTAAAGGATATGATGAAAAATTGTGCTAAAACAGATTAAATGAACTGAAAGGGTTGTTTTTAGGGTGTGAGGTGTTAACTCAGTTGTTTAGCTGAGTAACCTTGGTCTTAAAGTGAGGTCTGATGGCCTAGTTTGGTTGTATATATTGGCAGCTGCTTGAAAAGTGCCGTCGGCGTTTATCTAGATGCTCGCAGTAACGGCTTAGCTCTTGCAGTGTACCTACAGGCCCATGAAACAATGTTCCGAATTCAGTAATGATTTTTAACCAATTCTCGGTTGGAATGTTGAGTCTATTCAATATCTGCTCTGCATTAGGTGATATGTTTCCTCGTTTATCATAGTGGATCACTCTGCTAGTTTCATCAACGAGATTGAGATAGTCTTTCAGTCCAAAGCCAATACCTTTTGGTTGCTGTTGGCGTTCATTGCCAATAAAGGGGAGCAGCTGTTTAGGCTGCTCTCCCTTTAGCGCAGCTTCTATACGAAGCTTTAAACTTGTGTAGTTCGATTGTTCGGGTGTACTCGCCATTTTTGCACGGATAGGGTTTAATTCTACATAAGCCATACAAGCAAGCAGTGCCGCTTCATCGAGTAAGGCTTGGCTTTTAAAACGTCCTTCCCAAAAGTGGCCTGTACAATTATCTTCAATATTAGCTTGCCTTGCTATTGGTTCATTAAGACATCGCATAAACCAACTAATGTCGCTTAATCGAGCACGATACGTCGCTATTTGATGTTTTAATAGCGTGACTTGATGAGCTTCAATGACTTCACCTTTAGCAAACTTTTGAGTGATAGCAGTGCCATTAAATAATTGATGCCACTGCTCAACGATTTCTCTATCTGACCAGCTATTGGCTTTGTCTACATCAATATATAGCACCACATGTAAATGATTACTCATTACTGCAAACGCCGCAACATCAATTGCAAAAATATCTGCCAATTTAAGTAATTGAGATTCTACCCAACTGCGGCGATGATCATAGTTTTTGCCAGTGTATTTATCATCACCGCATAGAAAAGCTCGCCGAACGACACGGCTACAGCAATGGTAGTAAGGGGTATCCTCAATGCTAATTAACGTTCTTCTTGGGCGGGGCATAGTAACCTCTTATTTTTAGCTAGTTGATTAAGCTTAGTCGGAGATCTTAAAATATACTATTAACAATGGCTGTCTATGAATAGGTCTATGAATAGGTCATATGTTGACTGTTGATAAATGAACTCGCTAAGACCCCGCTGGCTAACTCCGTACTAGTGACATTGGCAAGTGCAATGATAGAATAAGCATTAAAAACATAATAAAGGGATGTATTTATGCAGTGTCCAAGAACCCATACGGCCATGAGTCGAGTGAAAGTCGGTGGGATCCGTATCGACTATTCAACACACTGTGGTGGTGTGTTTTTTGATAATAATGCATTGCAACATTTTGATGAAGCACATGAACGGCGAGGGGAAAACGGGTTAACTAAGACACCCATCATTAATTGATGAGGTTTTAATCCAGAAACATTAACCAAGACACCCAAAATTATTTGCCTAGTTTGCAGCTATAAACGGGTTAACTAAGACACCCATCATTAATTGATGAGGTTTTAATCCAAAACCACAGCTACTGATATCAATAGCTGTGGTTTTTTATTTTGTATGCCTACTGAATCAGCCATCAGTGCTGGGGTGAATACCTTAGTTTATGGCGGTGACTTCGGCGACTTTGGCGATCACTTTTTTTAAATTATAAAAGTTCAAACCATGCAAACCAGTGCTATCGCTAAGCTGGGTAAAAACATGGCGGGTAAGATTGGTGAAGCGGCTGAAAATAAGAACATTAATCAAGTTGTGCGTTATATGTCCCATGCCGCCTTGGGGTGTGGTCTTGGCTTAGCCACCGCCAATGTCCATGGTAGCGACAAGAAAAACAAAATCAGCTGTTTATCCGGCGCAGGTGGCGCTGTGGTAGGGGAAGTGATTGCGGATACCTTTAAATCACAGAAGGCTTATAACAAGGCTGAAAACGATCTTGAGTCTGCTTTAGCTGAACTTGGCATGGATGAAGATGCCTTTAAGGCATTAACAACAGAGCAACAAGCAGTTCAAATTGCAACTCATACTAGCCTTGAAACAGCAATGGAGCGGCTTGAAAAACTTAAGACGCAAGGGGTTGATCTAGCCAAATTAGGCAGTGCGCTGGTGGCTTTTGTTGCCAATGCTGATGTCAATATTGCAGCGGATGCAGGAGCCAATGCGGCTGAAAATAATGCCTATAAATTTTTCTTTCAAGCCGCATATCAGCTTTATCGGGCTTATTTATTTGTCAAAACAATCGATGATTTAGTCGATAAGTTTAAAGATTTTGTTAAGGCGACACCTGAAGAACGAAATCAAATCCTGATTAATGCCGCTATTGGGTTAGGTATTGATTTCATCGGTGGGAAAACCGTTAAAGAAACCGCAGGTGCACTGCTTAAATACTTAAAGCAATCAAATGCGAATCCAAAGATCCTCTATGAAATTGAATATCTGTATGATTGTATAGACAACAATAAACTTAATGCTTACAAACCCGGTAAAGGTCAGGCGTGGCACAATAGCCATAAGGGGAGTGGACAAGGAAGTGGGCTAGGGGTTGGTGAGGGACTAGCTGACCCAAGTTCTATTCGATTTACGCAAGATAGTATTAAGGCTACTTTTAAGGATGGTCGTTCATTGAAAGATTTGATAGATGATTTGAAATCCGGTAAAGTCACTGCCAATGACCTGCCAGCAATCAGAATTTTCGAACGAGATGGGAAAATTTTTTCTCTTGATAATCGTCGGTTAAAAGCTTTCCAAGAAGCTGGCGTACCAATACGAACAAAGCCGGCAACCCCAGACGAAATAGCAAATGAAGCATTCAAATTTACGAGTAAGAATGAGGGGGCTTCTATTAGAGTCCGTGGAGGTGGTTTGTAATGAAGTCAAAATTAGTAAATGAGCTCGATAATGTATTAACAAAGGAGGATTTTTCTAAGTTTATTATAAATATGATCGTTGACTTTAAAGATCATACTGATGATTGGGAAAATCAAGACTTACTAAGTTTTTTAGAGGCCATATCTGGATGGGTTGAAGATATGGACGGTTTCTATGTTAACCAAGGAAAGGAGTTTCCAGATAATATAAATTGGAAAGTCTTTGCTGAAATTTTTTATGCTGCAAGAGTTTATGAATAAAGATTTGGATTAACTAAATATAGGATTAATTAAGACACCCATAGTTAATTGATGTAGTTTCAACCAAAACCACCGTTTCTGATATCACATTCAGCGGTGGTTTTTTATTGCTTTTTCTTATTGATTTTTGCCGTTGTTGAATGAGATTGAGTGAAACAAGCTTGACTTTAGACTTAAGTCTGATAGTGGTTCGATCTCTAAATATGATATAGATTAAGAATATGGCGAGGAGTTATCTCATTGGAGCTAAAATGTATTGTTTTAGGTCATTGCTAATTTCAACTATACAGTCTGCTATTGGTTATATGAGTTAGGTTTTCTGTGCCGTAAATTATTATACGATCTCAATTATGGAGTCACTATCATCATGAATATTACGTTAGCACAAGCAGAAAAGCTTATTGCCGCAGCACAGGCTAAATCTATTGAATTAAATACTAAAATGAATATTGCTATTGTCGATTCTGGTGCCAATTTGGTTGCATTTGCACGTATGGATGGAGCTTGGCTTGGCTCGATTGATATTTCTCTTAAAAAGGCTAAAACGGCACGTTATTTTGATATGAATACAGGAAATGTAGGTGAGTTATCCCAACCAGGAGGTGCATTGTATAATATCGAACATTCTAATAATGGACTGATCACCTTTCCTGGTGGTGTGCCTATACGAGATTTGGATGGCAATATTATCGGTGCTATTGGCGTAAGTGGCAGTACAGTTGAGAATGATCACAGGGTTGCCGAAGCAGGCGCGGCCAGTTTGTGTAAATAGACTAAACCACTGTTCATCCATATCGCTTTATTTATATTAAATATTTGAATTAATTAAAAATTAATTCGTCGTTACTCAACGCTTGATTAATTGATGTCATTTTAATCCAAACCACCGCTTCTGACATCACTTCTGGAGGTGGTTTTTATTTCTTGAGATTCTATCAAGCTTGTTCGATGTTGACTGTTGATAAATGAACCCGCTAAGACCCCCTTAGAGCCCGCTGGCTAACTCCGTACTAGTGACATTGGCAAGCGCAATGATAGAATGAGCATTAAAAACATAATAAAGGGATGTATTTATGCTGTGTCCAAGAACCCATACGGCTATGAGTCGAGTGAAAGTCGGTGGGATCCGTATCGACTATTCAACACACTGTGGTGGTGTGTTTTTTGATAATAATGCATTGCAACATTTTGATGAAGCACATGAACGGCGAGGGGAAGTGATGGTTGAGCATCTTGAGCCATTTTATAACCCAAAGATAGATTTAACCCTTAGGATCCATTGTCCTCAATGTCCCGACATTGTGATGGCGCGGCATTTCTATAGCCCAAAAAATCAGGTTGAAATTGACCGTTGCCCTGGATGTGGGGGGATTTGGCTTGATTATGGCGAGCTTAAAAAGATCCGGCAATTATTTCCAACACAGGCTCACAGAACTCAAGCGGCGGAAAGTTTTAAAATGGCTTTTTCTCAAAGTCCTGAATTTCGTGCACACATTGAAAAGATTGAACATCACAATGCCATAGGTGGGCGATTAAGGCAGTTTAATGAGTGCCAATCATTACTGGATTTTTTGGTGTAATTGACGCTACGCTTCACCGTTTGGTTTTTCAGTGAGGTGTTGTCTTAGTTCGCCAATGTTAGCCTGCGAATGTGAGGTGATTTTATCACCTCTTGGGCTTTTTTATCTTTAAAAAAATTTTTACCTTTAAGCCATTTCCTTTTTCTCAAGCAATGTTTTTTCTTTATACAATATTTTTCTTTATAGGATGGATTTGCTTCTATACTTGGTTGTGATGAGTCTTAATAATTGTTTTGGGAATAAAATTCTATGGATTGGATGGAAATTTTATCGCGCATTCAGTTTGCTTTTACTGTCAGCTTTCATATCCTTTTCCCTGCTTTTAGTATTGGTTTATCTGCTTTTTTGATGATTTTTGAAGGGGTTTGGCTGATCACAAAAAATGATAAATATCTTACTATTGTGAAATTTTGGACTAAAGTCTTTGCTTTGACTTTTGGCATGGGGGTGGTGTCTGGCATCGTCATGGAGTTTCAGTTTGGCACTAATTGGTCTGGCTTTGCTAAGGAAGTGGGGCCTGTGCTGGGAGCCTTGTTTACCTATGAAGTGTTGACGGCCTTCTTTATTGAAGCGGGCGCATTGGGCATTATGATTTTTGGCTGGGGAAGAGTCAGTAAAGCATTACATTATTTTTCAAATATTGTGATTTTTTTGGGCGTGACAATATCGGCTTTTTGGATCCTGTCGGCAAACTCATGGATGCAAACGCCTAACGGAGTGGATTATGTTAATGGTCAATTTATCATAACGAGTTGGTTTGACGTTATTTTTAACCCTTCTGTTTTACCCAGATATTCGCATATGTTGATTGCGGCTTATTTAAGTACCTCTTTTGTGATATTGGGCGTGAGCGCCTATTATTTAATCAAAAAAATCAATCACGATTTTGCCTTGCCTTGTATTCGATTTTCTGTGGTGAGTATTTTGTTATTTAGCCTAGTGCAATTTTTTGTGGGGGATGAAGTGGGCATTAAAGTTCATGAACATCAACCCATTAAAACGGCGGCCATTGAAGGGGTGTGGAATACACAAAAGGGTGCCCCTTTGGTTTTATTTGCCTATCCCGATGAAGAAGCGGAGATTAATCGTTTTGCCATAGAAATTCCTAAGTTAGCCTCATTGATTAATACTCATCAAATGGACGGTGAGCTGATAGGGCTAAAGAGTGTGGATAAACAAGATAGACCTTTAGTGGCCGTTGTTTTTTATAGCTTTAGGGTCATGGTGGCCATTGGAATATTGATGTTAATGATGGGCGTCATAGGCACGATTTTATTGCTTAAAAAGCGATTGGAACAGACTAACTGGTTTCTCTCTTTAAGTGTGATCTGTTCGCCTATTGGCTTTATTGCGATAATAGCGGGTTGGTTTACCGCTGAGTTCGGTCGCCAGCCTTGGGTGGTTTACAATTTGATTCGAACAGAAGATGTTGTCAGTGACTTGAGTGTGATCCAAGTGGCTATTTCATTAGCGTTAATTATTGTGATTTATTGCATTGTGTTTGGCTTTTTTTATTTTCGTTATTTTAGCCGAATTATTAAGCAAGGCCCTTCTGCAGCAGGAACCGAAAGAATGCCTTATGCATATTTTCAATCCGTTGAAGAAAATATTTCGAAAAAGGATGCGTAAAATGGACTATCTCGGTTTAAGTTGGCTATTAATTATTGGTTTTGGATTATTGATGTATGTGATCCTCGATGGATTTACTTTGGGGGTGGGAGGGTTATTTCCTTTTTTTAATCATGATCAGAAAGATATTGCGATTAGTGTCTTATTGCCCACCTGGGATGGTAATCAAACATGGCTGGTTTTTTCTTTAGCGGCATTTTATGGCATGTTTCCTATTGGTTTTGCTTTTTTGTTTCCTAAAATTTACCTTCCTGCGATTATATTGGCTCTGATGTTGTTATTTAGAGGGATTTGCTTTGAGTTTAGACTGAAGTCGACGAAAGGGATTCAAAATTGGGATCGTCTTTTTTTCATCTCATCTTTAATGATAGCCTTAATACATGGCTATTTAGTCGGTCAGTTGGTGGTGGGATATGCCAATGCCCATTATTTGGATGGACTGGTTTTTAAGATCACCTCAGCAATCACATTAGCCATAGGTTATATGTTATTAGGGGCTTGTCGATTAATTTTAAAAACCGAAGGTGATTTGTTAAAAAAAGCACAAGATTTGGCCATGGTACTCGCCATTATTTTGTTGATCATGATGCTGGTTTTAGGCTTGCAAACGGAGATGCACAAGAGTCTGGCTTTATTTTCAGTTAAAATGGTATTACTGATTTTGCTGCTGTCATTAACACTGGTTAATTTTATTATTTTATTTTTTATTATTAGAGGCGAGCGTCATTACTTACCTTATTTATTCAGTGTTTTTATTTTTATACTGACTTATTTGAGTATGTTTATTTATATTTTTCCTTATATCGTGCCTTACGAGCTGACTTATGAGCAAGCAAAAGCTTCAAATATGACCTTATCCTTTACCTTGATCCCTGCTGCTTTTATGATCCCTCTGTTACTCATTTATACCAGTTATGCTTATTATATTTTTAGAGGTAAGACAAAAGAGAAGTTGAAATATTAAGGTACAGTGACAGAAATGCTAGCATTAACACCTAGCAATGTTTTTTATACAATGATTGTTTTGATCCTGTCATTTGCTTCTATGGAGGCTATGGACTCCACTATGCTTTATTTAAACAGAACTCGAAATAATGGCTAAAGCCGTTAGGAGCATAGTGTGATGAAAAAAGAGAATGAAAAAGAAGGGGGAGTGATAGAAAGTCAAACAAGTTCAGCTCCCTTATCTATTTACTATACGGATTCAGGCCCCCTTGATAGTGTGCAATATACGCTGCGTTTTTTGGCAAAAATTGGAGGAGGTGAGGAGCGTCTTATACTGATGGACACAGGCTCCACAGGTATAGTGGTACCGTGTTCGGCCATTGCTAATTATTCAACCTGTGAAAAAGTTTACCCTCAGCTTCCAGCCCCTCACTATAGTTCCAGTGGTGCGCATTACGACGGAGAGTGGATATACACTAGCTTTGAGCTGAGGGATCATCAAGGTAATCACATAAAAATTGAGAAGATCCCTGTTTTTGCGGTGAAAGAAAAAATCGGTGAAGATGTGTCGCAAGTGAGCATGATGGGAGTGGGGATCCACTCTAAGGTGTATGGTGAGACTTATAACCCTTTTTTAAACTTACCTCAAATGCTCCAAAGGGACTATTCACAAGCTTATATTATTACTCGCTCACATGTCAGTTTTGGTTTTTCTGAGGCTGTTAGGGAAAGCTTTAACCATTTCTCTTTTCCTTTAAACTGTGAGACGGCAATGGCCACCACGACATTGTTACCGCCTAAAGGTGGTCAATTCCCCGCTTTTAAGCAAACAACGCCATTACTTATTGATACTGGTATTGCTTACATGATAGTGACACCGAAAAAAAAGGCTGCTCAACCGAGTCATGACTTTGTTGATGCAAAGACTCAACATCTTATTGATGGTACACAAGTTAAAGTGACTTTAACGGATAATAAGAAGACGCCTTTTCATTATACTTTTACTGTGTCAAATAAACTTGAAGCCGTTGATCCCCGTTATGTTCGTTTTGCCATTCCCTCAACCCATGGATTTATCAATACTGGTAGGCATATTCTTACTGAATATGATTACTTAGTGGATTTTGAGCAGTATTTGATAGGACTCAAGCCCGTGGCATGATTTAACGCCAATGGCGTTAAATCATCAGCTAAATCATAAGGATGAGTATTTTTTAAAAAGTGTCAATAAAATCATTGAGCATGTAAAATCCGCAAATGACATGGGTGCCGGTAGGATCGAGTGTGAATAAATCAAAGATTTTTTGATCTAAGGCGGCAATAATGCCGTCTTCGGTGACTTCACAGACACCTCGCGTACTATTAATATTATTGATGACATTCTGCTCAAGCAGAGCGGCCATGTCTTCATAATTGCCTTCTGTCACTAGTACATCTTCTTCATATTGATAGAGATATATTGGAAAATCGATCTCTTTGAATGCCATATACTCATTTAATGCCACATCAAAAGGGGTATCTTCAAATAATAAGCTGATTTCTGACATATTTGTCAGGCTGTTCTTAAACAATTGTGATTTTAAGGTGTCGTATTTATTGGTATAAGTATATTCAAGTGCAAAACTGGGTTTGAGCGTATAAACCGTATTGCCGAGGAAGCTGGTTTCAATAAAGACGTCATCATCGTCAAGGTTGAGTCCGTAATATTCTCTATAGCTAGGCAATATATACTCTTGTAAAAAACCCACTTGATAAGGCACTAATGCATATTCAGTGTAATTTAAATAGGTGTCATCTGTGCTGTCTAAATAGCGAGATACCATACCATCCATGGTACTGAGTAGATTATAAGGGCCTTCACCCGCCCATGTGGCTGCTAAGTTCGTATAACCTTCATACAGGTATCTGAGCATCACCGCCATGGTGGAATGGCCACCTTGAGAATAACCAAATAATGAGGTGGGCTGGCTGGTGATGTCTATGGTGATACCTGTGTCGTCTGTGTAGTTTTCATTATAAAACTCTTCAAAGGCTTTAAGGGCATCGAGACTAAAAGTGGCCGCGGCATCTTCAATTAAGTAGGCGGGAATATCACCATCAGTGGCGCCATGACCGATATAATAAGAGGCGATAACAAAATAGTTATTTGAAGCGGCGAGATTTCCCAATAGTTGCGCGGCACTGTCTGTTTTACCGACATTTTCGCCTGTGTACTTCTGATAGCTGAGTATTTTAACATCTTCACTGGTTAATGGATTTAATAAATTATCGACATTAGGAAACGCCACGTAGGCCGAGAGTTCAATGAGTTCTCCATCGGGAGTGGCTGTGGTATAGGTTAATGTTGTGCTGTGAATACGGTGCCGATAAGGAGGATTGGCAATATGCGGAAAAACGGGTTCAATTAAGGCTCGTTCAGCAAGGGTTAAATTGAGTGCATCTTCATAAGATTGCTCTAATTCTTCAAGAGTATAATCAGTGATTTCCGGCGTGTTAGTGTAATGGCCTTGAGGATTATCGGCAGCGCCTGTGGTAAAGTTCGCTATTTCAATATCATCTTCAGTGATACTGTGCTGAGTATCCCCAAGAGTGAGATCTAGGTCGAATGCGGTTTCTTTTGAGGTATTATAGGTGTTTTCAAGTTTAGTGACGTTATAGTGATTGGTTAAATCACGGCATAAAAGGTTGTCGATGCAAAGCTGATAAGTATGATCGGTTGCGATGTTGTCACTGCCAAATTCACTGACGCGAAAAGTATGATCCAGTGGGACTGTGGTGCCTAGATTTAAATCGTTAGGATCATAAAAGCTATCTTGTGGCTCAATATAACTGTTGAAAGCCGTTGATGCGACTGTTTCTTCAATGAGTTGTCCTAGACCTGTATGGTTTAAAAATAGCGATTTGAGCGCGTCAAACAAGAGTAAGCTGATTTCAAAACTATCGCTGTCAAGGGTATAGTCAAGGGGGATACCAGTGTTTAGTTCAAGAGAGTCGGTATCGATGAGGTTAAGGCCATTGTCGCTGCTCAAGTCGTCATCTAAGGTCAGCAATAGTCGTTTAATATTAATGGGTATATTGATGTTGTCATATTGGGTATACCAACTGCCTAAGCTAATAATATTGCTGGCGTTTACTGCGGGCAATGGTAATTTATTATTTTCATTGCCAATATAAAAAATAACGGTTTCGCTTGTGCCCTCATCTGCGCGGTATTTAAAGTGTCCATTTTGATCGGTTTTTCCTGTTAAGCTGGGTGTCATGTAGGCAATATTGGCCACCGCTCCATTAACGACTAAGGCTCCTGTTTGGATTTCGGCAGTTGAGCTAATACTCGACGCGTTATTTTCATCATTACACCCACTGAGCAAACTGAGCAAGGTGATTGCACATCCAAAGTATAACAGTGTACTAAGTTTCATTTTGTGTCCACTTTTTATCGTTTTATTTAACCTAAATGTAACAATAGAACACTGGTTGGTTTTTTGTGAGAATAGGGTGGTATTAGGTAACCTGAACTCGGGATAAGCAGCGCCGCTTAATAGCACTATTTTTGCCCCTATCTGTGTTGTGTTTTCTACTAATAGCCCGCTATTAGATACGAAATCCCGCCTTGATATCGACAAAAATTGCAGTATTAAGCCAAGTCCGAAAATAAAGAATGACCCAATTTTATTCAATTTTTTAATATTAAATGGGTTACCTCACATTTTTGACACTCATTATCCCTAGTTCAGGTTAGGTAGATTTTACTGGCTGGTTTTTTGTGAAAGTAGGGTGAGTATAAGGCAGGTTTTGATCCAACATGGTATAATCATTGGGTGTGAATAATGGATGCTTGGTGGGTTTGATAAGCTTGAATTATCACAGGTGTAGCAGAGAAAGGGGCGCCATTGTCGCGCTAAAGCAGAGCGACAATGGGCTTATTTTATAACTGTGATACTAAGCTTTCTGTTTCTTTTTTAATCCTAAGCCTAGCTCTCTTCCTCGCATTCTCGCGTAAAAGGGAAAGCCGATTAATAGGGCACTGATGAGTAAGACTTCACCTAATGCAAAAATGAATTGATCTTGTGTGACGTAGAGTAATGTCAGTCCATGGAGCATATACAAACATAAAATAAAACTGCCCCAAGCGTAGGTATAAGGGTTACCTGTTAACACGCCTTTTAAGGGAAATAAGAGGGGGGCAAGCCACAATAAGCTGAATATCAGTGAGTATTCGCCACTGATCCCTTGATGGATAAATTGCGTCCCTAACAGCACTAATAATAAACAATAGCCTGCGCGGCACAAGATAAAAAGGGTTTGGGTATTCATTAGGACTTATCCTGATCGAGCAAGGCTAAGACATTTTCTGGCGGTCGACCAATGACAGCTTGCGTGTCGGTCACCACAATCGGGCGTTCAATGAGTTTGGGGTTTGAGACCATGGCTTGAATCAGATCAGCGGAACTGAGGGTTTCATCCTGTAAATTAAGGGCTTTATATTCTGCTTCTTTTTTGCGCATCAACTCCCTCGGCGTGAGGGCTAATAAATCCAGTATTTGCGTTAATGTCTGTGCACTCGGTGGCGTTTTTAAATACTCGATAATAGTAATTTGACAATGATTTTCTTCTAATAGGGCTAATGTTTGTCTGCTCTTTGAGCATCTAGGGTTATGGTATATGCTGACTTGTGTCATAACAAGGTTGATCCTATGTGTAATATTCGGCTTATGATACTGTAATTGACTGTTTTGGCCAATGAACTTATTTCAAACTGTCGAGTGTTTTCTCTGCCTGTTTAAATTGTTGAATGCGGGCATTGATCCGCGCCAGCTGTAAAGGCTTACCTTTTGAATAGCGATAAGCATAATTGAGTTGATCGATGGCGTTTTTATAATCGGCCATCAGTGCCAAAGATTCGGCTTTTACAAAATAGGCCATGCCTTTATTGTGGAGTTTTTGATAGGCGGTTTCTAACAAACTATAGGCAATTTGATCTTCTTTATTGAGAAAAATAAGATCTTCTAATAATGGAATGGCCTTTGTAGGCTCTCCCGCTTCAATATAGGCATTGGCTAAATTAGTATTGATGACAATGGAAGTTGGCTTGAGCTGTTGACGATTTTTGAGCATAGTGATTGCTTGTTGATACTCTTGTTTTTCCAGCAATAAGTCGGTTTCTGTGTCGATATAAAACACGTTATGCTTATCTTTGGCCAATAAGTTATCAATAATCGCTTTGGACTCATCGTATTTTTTTAAGCGAAATAAGGCCAGCGCCTTACCGTAGAGGGCTGCGCTTTTAAAGGTATAGCTTTTATCTTTTAATGCTTGATTAAATAAGCTCAATGCCGCTTCAGGGCTATAGCTGGAAAAGCGAACTTGAATACGGGCTTTTGCGAGTTGAAAATTCAAATTGTCAGGCACATAGCGATTGGGATATTGCAATGCACGATTGCGAGCATCGGTGATCCGTGATTCTGGCAAAGGGTGAGTTAGCAGCATTTGAGGCGGCGTGGTGGTATAGCGATAACGGGCAGCTAATTTGGCAAAAAAGTCAACTGTGGCTTTAGGATCAAACCCCGCATCAACCATTACTTGTGTGCCTATTCTGTCTGCTTCTTTTTCATTAGAGCGGGTGTAATTGATTTTTGCTTGTGTCGACAGGGCTTGTGTCGTGGCCAGTGCCGCCATTCCCGCTTGAGGAGCGGCAATAGTCAGTAAAATGGCGCCTAACATGCTTGCCATGGTGGCGGTGGATGTTTTATCTTGCGCTTCAATAGAGCGGGCTAAATGGCGCTGGGTGACGTGGGTAATTTCATGGCTTAACACTGAGGCTAACTGACTTTCGTTATCGGCATTTAAAAAGAGTCCAGTGTGCACGCCGACATGGCCGCCGAAGAAAGCAAAGGCATTGATTTCATCATTTCGAATGAGAAAAAAGTAAAAGGGTGTTTTGACATCTTGAGCATGGGCAACTAATTTATTGCCAAGCTCAGTAATATACTGGTTGAGCACGGGATCATTTAAAACCGGACTGGAGGAGCGGATCACCCGCATATAGGCATCACCATAAATGGCTTCTTTTTCTAAGCTAAAGGTATTAACCGCAGCCGTGCCTAAATCCGGAAGTTCAGTGCTATTTTTCCCCATAGCGGGGCTTATCGAGATCAGTAGCGATAAGGTACTTGCCAGTATTTTTTTAGAAAAGATAGAGTTACTCAAATGGATCCTTTTTAACCTCTATAGATTACAGCAACAACGATACAACACATATTATCTTGCTTTAGCGCCTTTTGCAGTACATGGCGAGCAAGATATCACATAAAGCACTTGAAATGACAAGCTTGTGATTTCACTTTTCGATATAGAATCACTATTAGCGTCAAACAGACGCGACCGCCATGGATGGTGGGACTGTCTGTTAATGCAGGAGCAATTAACGACTTTTCCTACCGTATTTTTAATTCCCGCTGAATGATCATTTATTTACTTAGATTGGTATTACTAGGATAATAGGCAAAGATTGTTGATAGCAAGTTGATTATGAATATTATTGATTTAACAAATGATGTTTGCCCGTTAGCACTGGTTAAGTTTAAGTTGGCCTTAAAACAACTGCAGCCTAATCAATCTTTAATTGTGTTATTGTCAGACACAGGTTCTAAGCAAGATGTTCCCTTGTTTTTAAAAAAAAAGGGTTATTGCTATGAAACTGTTATAGATCAAGGCGTGATGCGCTTGAGCGTTTCCCTTTGAAATTTCAGCTCTTAAGAAAAACAACTCGTTTTTATTTTTATATAGGGTGAATGAGTACGTCAACTCTGATCAGGTGATCAGGATAAATGACGCCGATTTGCCTTATTTTCATCTATTATTTTAGAAATCCTTTTAGGAAGTCACATGTTTTCGATTATTCGTCATTGGTATAAGAGGCGCTTTAGCGATCCCCAAGCCGTCACCTTAGTGTTGATTTTATTGGGCGGGGCGTGCATTTTGTATTTCGCCGCTGATATACTAGCTCCCTTATTGGTTGCTTTAGTGTTGGCTTTTTTGTTGGAGTGGCCTGTCGCCAAAATGGGGCGTTTAGGCATTAAGCGTACGGCGGCGACATCGATAGTATTACTGATTTTTTTAGGGCTTTGTGTATTAACTGTGTTTGGTTTAGTGCCCAGTATTTGGCGTCAGGGAGTGGCGTTAACGTCTGATTTACCTTCTATGTTAGATCAAGGATTGAAGACCTTACAATCTTACATCAACCAATATCCACAATGGGTCAATACTGCCCAATTAGATAGCATGATATTGGAAATCAAAAAACTGTTAGATACCCAACATTTATTGAATTTTGGTAAACATTTATTGGGGTACTCGGCTTCCCTATTAGTCCTCATGGTTTACGTTATTTTAGTGCCGTTATTGGTTTTTTTCTTCTTAAAGGATAAGGAGAGTTTAATCAAAAGCATAACGCGATTCTTTCCACAAAATAGAGAACTCTCTCATCGCGTTTGGCGTGAGATGCATCAACAAATTTTAAATTACATTCGCGGTAAAGTGATCGAAATTGTGATTGTGGGAGTAGTGAGTTACCTCTTTTTTGCTTTAATGGATCTTCGTTATGCGGCTTTGCTTGGCGTGTTAACGGGCTTGTCTGTGCTGATCCCCTATGTTGGTGCCACCTTGGTGACATTACCTATTGCTTTAGTAGCTTTTTTTCAATGGGGGATCACACCTGAATTTGGTTATCTCATGTTAGGTTATGGCATTATTCAGGCCCTTGATGGCAATGTGTTAGTGCCAATCGTTTTTTCAGATGCGGTGGACTTACACCCTGTTTTTATTATTGCCGCAGTCTTGATTTTTGGTGGCTTGTGGGGGGTGTGGGGGGTGTTTTTTGCAATACCTTTAGCCTCTTTGATCAAAGCTGTTGTCAATGCTTGGCCAGTGCCTGAGGCTGTATCAGCGTCACCTGAGCAGCTCGATAATCAGTGAACAGGTTATTTTGATATTTGTCGAGGAAAGGTTGAATGGAAATCGCTTTTTTACAAGGATTTAGTCTAGGAGGGAGCTTAACGGTTGCTGTGGGAGCGCAAAATGCCTTTATTCTAAAACAAGGGTTAAGGCAGTCTTATCCTCTGCTTATTGCGGTGTTATGTTCGTGTATTGATGCCATAATGATCACCTTTGGCGTATTAGGTTTTGGTCAAGTTATTGATGCTTATCCTGTTATTGTTAATGTGGCAAGAGTTGGTGGTGCCTTGTTTCTTTTTGGCTATGGTGCCCATGCTCTGTATATGTCTTTCGTTTGCAATGAACAGCTCAGTATGAAGTCCAAATCTGTTGGTTCCTTTTCCCAAGTATTATTGCTTACTTTAGGAGTGAGTCTGTTAAATCCCAGTTTGTATTTAGATACTGTGCTATTGTTAGGTAGTATTAGTGTACAATTTCAAGGTCTTGAGCGCACTTTATTTGCTATTGGGGCGATTATGGCATCGCTAGTTTGGTTTTTCAGTTTAAGTTTTGGGGCAAAATATTTAAGTCCATTATTTACCCATTCACAGGCTTGGGTTTATCTGGATAGGGCAATTTGTTTAGTCATGTGGTCTCTTGCTGTGATCCTGATTGCGCCTTATCTAAACTTATTGTGATCTTGAAAGAGTGTGTAAAAAATGTAAGGTTTCAAGTCAACGAGAGGGCGAGCACCTGAAACCTTTTTGAGTACAAGCTTATTCTTTTTCTAAATGTGCCAGTACGACTTCATGATGATCTTTGGTTTTAAATTTATCGAACACGTGACTCACGTTACCGTCTTGACCAATTAAAAAGCTCAAGCGATGAATGCCATCGTAGACTTTTCCCATAAATTTCTTTTCGCCCCACACACCAAAAGCATCGGCAATGGCATGATCTTCATCACTTAATAGTGAAAAATTGAGCGCGTGTTTATCGGCAAATTTCGCTAATTTAGCCACAGGATCGGGACTTAAGCCTAATACGGTGACATTTTTCTCATTCAAGGGGGCTTGACTATCCCGTAATCCACAGGCTTGGACAGTGCAGCCAGGTGTCATGGCTTTAGGATAGAAATAAACCAGTACCGGCCCTTTTTTTAAACAGTCCTCAAGTGAAATACTGTTTTGATTTTGATCCATAAGCGTAAAATGGGGGGCGTTATCGCCTGCTTTTAACGTATTCATTGTGTTATAGCGTCCTGATTTTCATGTGCCGATATATTTTGCATTCGTTGAATGTTACACGCAAGAGACAGTTCATTGGCAAGTTGTTTGATATTAAGTTCAAGTGTGTCCAATGTCGCTGTTTCGGGAACATTAATACTTAAATAGACGTGTTGTGTTGGACCGTCTGTTTGATCATTTTCAGAGTAGGAGCGAACGGCGGCGAGATCAAGGGATTGATCTGCTAAAAACTGAGTAATTTTTTGCATGGTACCGCGTTGATCGACGCCATTAAATGTCACTTCTAAGCGAGAAGGATAGTGAGGTGCGGTATGTTTTGACGTACGCTTCATCACCGTCATCATTTCAAGGGCGACGCTTAATTCTGGTAATTGGGCTTCCATTTGAGAGATTGCACTCCAAGATCCTGATAGCATCATGATGAGCGTAAACTCATTACCAAATAATGCCATTCGACTGTCGACAATATCACAGTCACAGTCACTGGCTAATCGAGCAAATTTACTGACAATGCCAGGACGATCAGCGCCCATTGATGTGACAACCAAGTGATTGGACATTCCAATTCCTCATTATTGATTAAAATAGTAGCAGCCAAGGGGCTTTCATGCTTTTTCTTGGGTAATGCTATCACAACTTATTCTTTTTGTGGGGAGTCACTATCACCCTAACGTAAAATTAAACTTGCTATCAGGGATAAATAGTATCATGTTATCTAAATCACGTGATGAAGGGGGAAAATGTGAATTAACTCATTGAATATTAATTTTTAACTTGTTTAAGTGGCAGGGTGAAGGGGAAAATCGATTCATTAAATGGTCATTAATCATATATCTCCTTGAATGAGAATTGCGGATAACGGGTTGAGAGAGTAGACTAGGGCTTGTTTTTCAACCTTGTCATCAGTACCATAGCGAATCCTGAACCCCTGGGGAAGACACATGATAACCGGAAGCATTGTAGCCTTAATCACACCAATGAATAGTGATGGCTCAGTAGATTTTGCAAGCTTAGAACAACTCGTCGAATACCATATCGCCCAAGGGACTGATGCCATTGTGGCCGTCGGTACTACAGGCGAGTCAGCCACGTTACCGACCGAAGAGCACATTAACGTTGTGGCACAAGTGGTTAAATTCGCAAAGGGACGTATTCCCATTATTGGTGGAAATGGGGCTAATTCCACCGCTGAGGCCATTGAATTAACCATAGGGCAAGCGAAAGTGGGAGTGGCAGCGATGTTAGGTGTCACACCTTATTATAATAAGCCGTCACCGAAAGGCCTTATTGCCCATTTTAAAGCCGTGGCAGCCAGTACCGATATTCCTCAAATTTTATACAATGTACCAGGGCGAACGGCTGTGGATATGTTACCTGAAACCGTTGCCGAATTAGCAAGTGTACCCAATATTATTGGTATTAAAGAAGCCACTGGTGATGTGTCAAGAGTTGCGCGTTTACGTGAGCTATGTGGCGCTGATTTTTTACTGTACAGTGGCGATGATGATACTGGCCGTGAATTTATCGAACTCGGCGGCAATGGGATTATTTCTGTTGCTAATAATATTGTGCCTAGACAGTTTAAAGATATGTGCGATGCACAGTTGGCAGGTGATACTCAAAAAGCCAAGATCATAGAAACCCCCTTAAAAGGAATATTTGGCGCTTTATTTTGTGAAGCGAACCCTATTCCGGTTAAGTGGGCGACTCATCGTATGGGATTGATCCCTAACGGGACGATTCGTCTTCCTTTGACGGAACTTTCTGATGAGCATCATGGTCTGTTAGTAGAAGAAATGAAAAAAGCCCACATAGAGGTGAATTAATATAATGCTAAAGCAAGTCACACCACTGATCCTGATTGTAGCTGTTTCAGCTTGCAGTACGTCCATGGAACGAAGACAAGCCAATGGTGCTGAGAAATATGCCAATGCAAAGGTAACGCCTGATCTGACGATCCCTGAAGGACTATTAACCCCTAAATACAGTTTAGAATATGACATTCCTGCTATTGGGAGTCAGGCCGATCCGAAATTGATTGGTCCCGCTTTAGATATTCGTCCGCCGCTTCAAGTTTTGCCTATGGCAGAAGGAACGCGGGTTGAAGAAGGCAGTGATAATATCAAAGTCATTGTTGAAAGCATAGGTATTGATATTGATCTGAAACAAGAATTGTTTGGCGATGTGAAAGAGTATTTGTCAAAAGCAGGTATTAAGATTTTAAAAGAAAATTTTGATGCCGGCACCCTAGAAACCGATTGGATCACCACCAAAGAAGTGGTCGACTCCAGTATGTGGGGGGAAGATAAGGTCTTTGTTTTACGTCAACGTTATTTGTTTGATATCAATGTGAGTCCTCATGGCCGCACGGGGTCTTTAACCATTAATTTGGCTGAGCATGAGCAAAGCTATAATGGTGAACCTCAAGATATTTTATTAACGGCAGATGATAAGCGTCGCTATACTATCGATATGCTCAATGAGGTGGTGAGTTATATTGGCATTAAACGTGATCGCGCGCTTAAAAACAAACGCTTAGAAGAAAGTCAAGGGATCACCGTTCAATTCATTAATGACAGTGGTGAAGCACCGCATTGGATAGCGGATGCCGGTTTCCAACGCGCTTGGGAGCGATTAGGGGTAGTGATCCCTGAAATGGGCTTTGATATTACGGACACAGATCCTAAGTTAGGCGTGTATTTTGTGAAAGTGGTCGATGACTCTGGTTTTTGGAGCTCCATTTGGAGTGACAGTGACATGACCATCCCCGAAGGCGAATACAGAATCACCTTAAAAGATGTGCCGGGTGAGCCTAATAAAACGGCGATTTATTTAACGGATGCAGATGACAAGCCCGTTGCCGACAGCATTGTTAAGCAAGTCTCTTCAACTTTCACAGAATTAATGAACGAGCAACGTAAAGTGCGATAAAGCTTTTCAATTTAACATCGATATAATGCCAATCATATCCTTGATTGGCATTTTTTTACCTGCTTTTTTTGAACATGGACTGACAGGTTTGCGAAACAAATAAAGCTAATGGTTAAGGAATTATGCTTGAGCGGACGATTCAGCCAATTAATTACGCATTAATGCTGATTTAAACTCCCTAATAAGATAAAACTCACGTAGAATGCGCCCCCATGACAGATGAAATAATATTGACTGATTTGCACAGTCACACCACAGCGTCAGACGGGCAATTAACACCGTCTGAATTAATTGAGCGGGCAATCGAAAAAAACGTGAAGGTGTTTGCGATAACCGATCATGATACAACAGATGGGCTTGCTGAGGCTCATGCCTATAATAATGCCCATGCGACCCCTCTGACTTTGATTGATGGCGTTGAAATATCAACCCGTTGGCATAACTTCGATATTCACATTGTGGCCTTAAAAGTGGCTGTGGATAATCCAGTATTAGTGGATTTTCTTGAAAACCAGCGTACTTTGCGCAGGGAGCGTGCCAAAGAAATCGGAGAGCGTTTGCAAAAAGCGGGCATAGAAGGCGCCTATGAAGGAGCGAAAGCCTACGCGGGGGACGCCGCTATTAGCCGAGGTCATTATGCACGTTGGCTGGCAGAGAAAGGTTATGCGACCAATACCGCCAATGTGTTCAAACGGTATTTAGCACGGGGGAAAACCGGTTATGTGCCCAATAATTGGGGAAGTATGGAGCAGGCCATTGATGTGATCCACCAAGCGGGCGGTGTCGCTGTGCTGGCTCACCCCCATGGTTATAAATTGTCTACAAAATGGGTGAAGCGGCTCGTCAGAGACTTTAAGGGAGCGGGTGGGGACGCGATGGAAGTGGTGCTAGGTCAACAGACCATTGACGATCGCGCTCAGTTAATTGCATTAAGTGTATTAAATAATTTATCTTGTTCCTTAGGCAGTGATTTTCACTTTCCCGGTAGCTGGATAGAATTAGGCCGTAATTTGTTTCAACCCCAAGGTGTTAATTGGGTTTGGGAATCAAAACGTTGGATGGAAGCAAAATGAGTCAGTTTTTTTACGTACATGAAGATAATCCTCAAACACGATTAGTCAATCAAACTATTAATGCATTAAAAAATGGGGGAGTGATTGTTTATCCAACGGATTCAGGCTATGCATTGGGTTGTTTAATTGGTGATAAAAATGCCATGAGCCGCATTGCAAAAATTAGGCAAATTGACAACGATCATGACTTTTCTTTGATGTGTCGTGATCAATCTGAGTTGTCGACTTATGCCAGAGTGGATAATCAAGCTTATCGCTTACTTAAGCATCATACGCCAGGGGCTTATACCTTTATTTTTAAAGCCACAAAAGAAGTGCCTAAGCGGTTGCAAAGTCCTAAAAAGAAAACCATTGGGATCCGTGTGCCCGATAATGTGATTGCATTAGCTTTATTGGAAGCGCTCGATGAGCCACTGATGTCAACGAGTTTGATTTTGCCAGGGCAAGATTTTACCGAGTCCGATCCTGAGCACATTCGTGATCTGTTAGAACATCAAGTGGATGTGATTGTTCATGGTGGCTATTTAGGTGAAAAACCCACCACAGTGATTGATTTATCAGAAGGGGACATCAAGGTTATTCGAGAAGGGGCGGGAGATGTAACGCCTTTTCTTTAATTGTCACTTTGTTGCAGGTATAATCGCGCCTTTGTAATGGCGCACGCTTAAAACAGGAGCTAGCGCGGGGCAAGTTGAGCCAATAGCAAACAGTTTCAATAAACAGAGGGATTTTTATTTGCATTAATGGGATCCCTAGTGCATGTTTAACTTGAGCGCATGTTTAATTTGAGCGCATGTTTAACTTGAGTGCATGTTTAACTTGAGTGCATGTTTAACTTGAGTGCATGTTTAACTTGAGCGCATGTTTAATTTGAGTGCATGTTTAACTTGAATGCATGTTTAACTTGAGCGCGCGCAGATAATGATCCCTTTATCATCAAATTGGGTTGTGAGCTAAAGGCGGTCTGTCTTGTTTGTCTCAACAAACTAATGAGTAAGATAGAGATTTAACTAAGAGGATAAACGGATGGAAGGGCATCAAGACTCCACCCCCTTAGCCGTGATCCAAGGCGAGCCAATGAAGGCTTTTCCCAAAGATCTTTTTATTCCTCCAGAAGCGTTGGAAGTCTTTTTAGAGTCTTTTGAAGGGCCATTGGATTTATTGCTGTACTTGATCCGTAAGCAAAAGCTGGATGTGGTGGACTTGCCCATTCATGTGATCACGGAGCAATATTTAGAATATGTGGCCTTTTTACAAGGCAGCAAGGTGGAGTTGGCAGCAGATTACTTAGTCATGGCGGCGACTTTGGCTGAAATTAAATCGCGGTTATTACTGCCCAAGCCGGATCTGGGCGAGGAGGAAGAAGAGGATCCTCGTTTGCAATTAATTCGGCAGCTAAAGGCCTATGAAGTGATTAAAGAAGCGCAAATGCAATTGGATAACTTGCCGCGATTAGAGCGGGATTTTTTTCAGGCAAGGGCAACTCCTGCTGATAATATTCAGCCAGAATTATTGCCCCCTGAGGTCTCGTTAAGTGATTTGGCAAGGGCATTTTCGCAGATTTTGAAACGGGTGGAAGCCCATGTTCATCATCATATAGAACGTGAGGTTTTATCGACACGTGAGCGAATGACACAAATTTTAGCCAAGCTCAAAGGGCAAGACTATTTACCTTTTGAGGCATTATTTGATATCACTGAAGGACGCAGTGGTGTGGTGGTGAGCTTTTTGGCCCTGATGGAACTCATTAAGGAGTTACTGGTTGAGTTGATCCAAACGGATCCTTTCTCAAACATACATGTAAAGGCTTATTAATTGTCAACGATAAATGAACAACAGCTCAAACAGCTAATAGAAGCAAGCTTGTTTGTATTGGCAAAACCTATGACGATCAGCGGGTTAAAATCTGGAGTACTAGCGTCACTCTCGGTATCGCGAGCTGATATTCAAAGGGCGATTGAGCAATTGCAACAAGATTATGAGGGGCGAGGCGTACAGTTGGTGAAAGTGGCAAATGGCTATCGGTTTCAAACCTTAACCGAATTAAGTCCATTGTTACAGCCACTTTGGCAAGAAAAATCACCTAAGTATTCACGTGCCACATTAGAAACCTTGGCTGTGATCGCCTATCGGCAACCTGTGACTCGTGGTGACATTGAGCGAGTTCGAGGGGTGGCGGTGAGCAGCCAAATCATCAAAACATTACAAGACAGAAATTGGATTAAAACCGTGGGCCATAAAGAAGTGGCGGGCAGACCCGCTTTATATGCCACCACGGCCGATTTTCTAGGGTACTTTGGCTTAGAGAGTATAACGGCCTTACCGCTGTTAACGGATCCTGAGTCGTTAGCGGGCCTGTTTTCCAATGAGGAAATGGCGCCAGAACATTGAAAAGAAAAAATAGAAGAGTCTACTAATGAGTGAAAAATTGCAGAAAGTCTTGGCCCGTGCAGGCCATGGCTCCCGTCGTGAGATGGAGGCATGGATTGCTGCAGGTCGAGTTAGTATTGACGGTGAAATTGCAAAATTAGGCGATCGCGTCGAATCTGATGTCAAGGTGCGCATTGATGGTCGTGCGGTGTCAATTAAAGCTGAAGAAGATGTGGTATGCCGCGTCATTGCTTATCATAAACCGGAAGGTGAGATCTGTAGCCGTAAAGATCCTGAAGGGCGTCCAACGGTGTTTGATCGTCTGCCTCGCACTAAAGATTCACGTTGGGTGGCAGTGGGGCGTTTGGACATTAATACTTCAGGATTATTGTTATTTACCTCTGATGGCGAGCTGGCCAATCGACTCATGCACCCTTCTAACGAAGTAGAGCGTGAGTACGCGGTGCGCACCTTTGGTGAAGTCACCGATGCTTGTATTCAGCGCCTGCGAAAAGGGGTGATCTTAGAAGATGGTCCCGCCAGCTTTGATAAAGTTAAACCTGCTGGTGGCGAAGGCATGAATAAATGGTGGCACGTTTCTCTTGCTGAAGGGCGTAATCGTGAAGTTCGCCGTCTGTGGGAATCACAAGAAGTGCAAGTGAGCCGTTTGATCCGTATTCGTTATGGCAATATTGAATTGCCTAAGTCATTGCCTCGTGGTGGCTGGATTGAGCTGCCCATTGAGCAAGTCAATTACTTGCGTCAAACAGCGGGCATGCAAGCTGAGACGCGCACACTTTTAGGTACCGATAAGCACAGTGTGGCCCGTAATAAAGTGCGCGGCGCAAAAATTCGTCGTGCAGTACGTAAGCACAAAGCGACGGCGAATAAGCCTGCTCGCCAAAGGAGTTGATACAAAATCAATAGAATTGATTTTGTATGATCGAACCGAAAGACCACATTAAGTGGTCTTTTTTATGGATGGCTTATTGGTACTCGCTCATTTATATGGATTTTTCTTCAAGTATTTTGCAAGTATACTCAATGATAACGTCATTTATCCGTCGTTGTCTTGGGTAGCTAATTGAAAATCATAGCCATATTCGAGTTTATTGCCTGCCGCAGGCTTTTGTGTAAATACAAAAATAACTCGCCGTGAATATGTCCCTATAGGCTCAAACGGAAACATCCTTGTTTCCGATGGTTATTTTTATATTCACACTGGTTTAAAAAGCGAAAAGCGAAAAGCGAAAAGCGAAAAGCGAAAAGCGAAAAGCGAAAAGCGAAAAGCGAAAAGCGAAAAGCG
>NZ_CANLZC010000035.1 GCF_947495455.1 uncultured Shewanella sp.
TTCCTACTGCCTCTTGCAATACTGCTTCCCTGCACGGCTTTAACACTTAACGTCCTTGTGTTTGATAACTGGCAATCTTTGCCTTGCCCGTCATATCCCTATGCCATTGTCAATCCTTTGACAAGCTAATATCCTTAATCGGCATTTCCTACTACCTCTTGCAATACTGCTTCCCTGCACAGCTTTATCACACTCAAGCTTAGCAACACACCTCCTTGTTTAACGTCCCTGTGTTTGATAACCGACGATCCTTGCCTTACCGCCACGTCCCTATGCCATTGTCGATCCTTTGACGAGCCAATATCCTTAATCGGTACTTCCTACTACCATTTACAACACTGCTTCCCTGCACGGCTTTATCACACTCAAGCTTAGCAACACACCTCCTTGTTTAACGTCCCTGTGTTTGATAACCGACGATCCTTGCCTTACCGCCACGTCCCTATGCCGTTGTCCATCCTTTGACAATCCCTCCTTCATTAATGGGCATTTGCCATATCACTTGAAGTACTGGTTTTTAATACTCAAGTTTTGCAGCATTTGACGTCCTTGTATTACATTTTCCTGTTAAAATATGAGAATAAGTGACTTCCATGTCAACTGCTAGCATATCCTATGCCCAATTCTCATTTTGCTTCCTTGCTTGCCTATATAACTCGAAGACACATCTTGTGTTTTCTTGATAAACACTTAAATGAATAATATCCCTATCTAAGAGTAAACACTTCCTGTGTTCTTCTTCATTTAAGACTACATTGCTATCACTTATACATGGCTAGCACTCCTTGTGCCCATTGCTAAAAGAGCAAATGATATCCTTATCATTCATTACGCTCATCCTAAGCGCGGCTCTCTTTGATGCTTCCTTGCTGTCGTTCCACACTTCCTGTGTTTTATTTTTCTGCATAGATGAGAACATCCCTGTTAACTGCTAGCACATCCTGTACCCTCATCCATAGCATCCCTGCTTTTACTGCTCCTTGTATTTACCAATCAATATAGGATTGGACTTTCAACAAAAAGTGTTGAAAAATGATAAAAACTATCAAGTATCATCGAAAGCAATTCATTTTAGTTATCAAATAAAAGCTAAAGACCACTTCTATTTTATTTTCTTTATTCACTAGCTTAAAAAAACTTCGCTGCTTTTCGATAGGGTTATTTTAGGTTTTCTTCGAATAAAAAACACCGACCTTATTATGTATCTTCTTATTATCAGCATGTTTCATGTAGAACAAAATATCAGTAATACATTGAAAAAAAACATATTAAATCAAAGGTGGCGTCATTACCTCAACAAAAAAAGACCTATATCCCACAACTTTGTAGGATATGTCTTACATTCAGAGTGGCATTTACAACAAATAAGAACCACATAGAGAACAAAAAATAAACAAAAAGCTTATTTGGTTAAATAAAATACAAGTTCAGCACTTATAAAACCTTTTTTATACAGAAGTAACGGTTGATTAGGGTGAGTTAAAAGCTTTAGCATAGAAATAGAATAAGCCCTCAGGCCTTGCACTTAATACAGCACTGGCCCAAAAGTGATATGACAATATGGAGGATAGACAAAAAAATCGAGACGAATGAAATACTACAACAATAAACGGATCCATCAAGGAAAGATGGGCTGTGAACGCACATCTCTTGAAACATGACTTGATGGAAAACAGATTTGGGCAGAAAAAAATTTAGCTCAAATCTAACAGACCCTTCAAAAAACGGGCAACTGTCAGATCTGGTTTGAACTAGTACAGGGTAATCAATGGGATAAGTTTAAGATCCCTTTAGTAAAGTGATCAATTGTGATTCAAGCTCATCCTCATTCAAATCTTCTTGTGCAATAATTTCAATTCTTGAATCCATGACTTCATCAAACTCACTTAACTCCATTTCTCCCTCAACCCAGTTAATGCCTATGATCCCTTCATCAGTAATTAAGACTGCTTTCACTCTTACTGCCTTTATTGCACTAATAAATTGAAGCAAAAGAGACAAATCAAATTCATATTGAGGCGCAAAAACCCAAGCATAGGAATAATGTGCTTCAGCGAAGTGGTGCTTACACCATATACCTCGCTGATCAAACACAATATTCTTTGCATCATCAATTTCATCAAAAGCAGGAAATTGATAATGTGGAATACTACCAGACAATAGTAAACTTGGCTGGGATTGTGCTCTTGTATTTGACGCAACAGGCTCAAATTGTTTTTTTAAAGGTCGCGGTTGAGCCGACACAAAATGACAAGCATCATCCATATGCGCTAAAAGGGAAAGTGTCTCAATATCAGACTGCTCAGGCACTTTAGATGAAAACCTTAAACACTGGCTCTGCTTCAACCCCTTTTCTTGCAAAAATAGCATTAAGTTGACGAATTCATCATGGCGATATTCATCTGACTTGCTGGCCAAAATAATATCTGCAACAGCCAATTGCTGTAAAAAAGTATCATTGGTTCGATAACGACTTTCTACAACCTTGCGAGCATCCACCAAAGTAATACATGCTTGCATTGCTATCACATGTTTAAAATGTGGCTGAGTTAATGCTGTTAGCACTGCATCAGGATGACCTAACCCAGTCGGCTCAATAAGTAACCTATCGGGCTTAGCTTTAGTAATTAATTGTGTAATAGCCACCTGCATGGGGACTCCTGCAGCACAGCACATACAACCTCCGGCAACTTCTCGAATATGAACATCGGGTTGTTCCTGAGCAAGTAATGCACTATCAATACCGACATCACCAAATTCATTCACTAAAACGGCCCACCTTTCCTCCTTTGGCTTCACTAAAAATAGCTTTTTAATCAGTGATGTTTTTCCTGAGCCAAGAAAACCCGTTATGATATTGGTTGGTATTGCAGTTTGGATCATATCAATATGCCCTAAGATAATGATTCTATGAAAAAGTAAACACAGTCATATACCAATTCTATTATATAGATGATCAATTCAGAGCTTCTCAGGCTTTTCAATTCAAGGCGCATTTATGCAGTAATGGTGATTCCCTTTCAAATGAATGCAACGCTGAAGTGGAATGTCTGAGAAGCTCACTGTGTGCGGGTTTCAACATACTTTATGTGACTTAGCTGCTTTCGATATACGACTTCATGGATGAAGGAGGTAGGGCGACGTTTGAACCCAAGCCGAGAATCACTATTAGCTTCAATCATCTGCGACCACCATGGATGGTGGGACTGTCTGTTAATGCAGGAGCAATTAACGACCTTGCCTACAGCATGTTGAATTCCCGCTGAAAGATCACTTATGTAATAGAATTGGTATTACAATTAATAAGATTGACCTTTAAATTTAGATTTCGCCCCTTTTCTTCGAGCCCCTGCTTTGCTGCGATTCATTTTACCGCGTTTGTCAGTTGAGAAGCGGTATTTTTTTGTTTTTTCAAGTGCCGTATTCTCTCTATAACGAGCAGGTAAAGGCGCACCTAACTCATAACCCGGTAAAGTCACTTTCGGTAATGACTGTAAAGTAATGGCTTCAATTTCAGTTATAATGGCTTCATCTTGAGGAGAAACAAATGAAATCGCTCTGCCCTTCTCCCCTGCTCGTCCCGTTCTGCCAATGCGATGAATATAATCTTGAGGATCGTCTGGTAATTCAAGGTTAATCACTAATGGCAAAGAAGCAATATCTAAGCCACGTGCAGCAACATCCGTCGCCACCATGACACGAAGTCTGCCCGCTTTGAAACCCTTCAAAACACGATTACGTGCACCTTGTGTTTTATCACCATGAAATACGCCATTTTTTATTCCATCAAGCGTTAACTCTCGGCATAGATTATCCGCGCTTTCTTTTGTACTCACAAAAACCAAGACTTGCCGCCAATTATTACGCCCCACTAATTCTGACAGTAATTCCGTTTTACGGCGTTTATCGACTAAATAGACTTCCTGACTAATATTATCTCCCGTCGGCTGACGGGCCACATTGATCCAATGAGGTTTTGATAACATCTTTCCCGCGAGCTGTTTCACCTCATCATGATAGGTTGCCGAAAAAAATAACGTTTGATGCTGAGGTGCTAATTGCTTTTTAATCTTTTCAATATCACGAACAAATCCCATATCCAACATGCGATCGGCTTCATCGACGACAAGGTGAGCAACCTGAGAGAGGTTAACATGTTGTTGGCCAATATGATCAAATAGGCGTCCAGGTGTCGCGACTAAAAAGTCCACTCCAGACTGCAAAGCCTTACGTTGAGGATTCATATTGGCCCCACCATAGACAGCGGTCACTTTGAAAGGTAAAAACTGGCTATATTTCATAATACTCTGGCTCACTTGAATCGCAAGCTCTCGAGTCGGTGTCAATATTAACACCTTCACTCGAGACTGATGAGGCAATGCCTCATCATTAACCGATCCATTATCAAGTGCCGATTGAACCAACAACTGAAGTAAAGGTAAAGTAAATGCCGCCGTTTTACCTGTCCCAGTTTGAGCACAAGCCATCACATCATTACCTTGTAATGCTAAAGGGATCACCTCTGACTGAACCTGGGTTAATGCTTGATAACCACATTGAGAAACAGCATCGACAATTCTTGGATCTAAGCTGAGGCTAGAAAATTTCATGATAAACTCATAGGAGGGTTGTTAGGAGATAGTTGAGGCGCAAAGTTTACCAAGAAACCCCTGCTTTTAATAGCCAAAGCATGTTGCTTCCGTTAGTTTATCGCATTTTATTACCCGTATTATTGCGTGCTATGGCTCACTTTTCTCTAATTCAGTAAATTATCATGTGATAAGGTACGGTATAAATCATTCACCTTCGTGCTAAAATACTGATATATGTCCACCCAATGTCCAAGCCCAACTAAAACGCATGGATATATTCAACTAAACAAGCTGTTTATGCCAATCAATACAAAGTTTGACCAGTCAAAAATATTTACCCTGTCTATGCAAATTTATTATGAAGACACGGATTTTTCAGGTGTTGTTTATCACCCTAACTTTTTGAAGTATTTTGAACGAGCAAGAGAACATGTCATTGGCGCCAATACACTGTCCCAATTGTGGAAACAGCATCAACTGGGTTTTGCCGTTTATCGAAGCGATATGACCTGTTTTGAAGGCGTTGAATTTGCCGATGTCATTGATGTACGAACCCAGTTTTACTTTGAAAGCCAATATAGAACCCTATGGCATCAAGAAATATGGCGGCCTAACAGTAAACGAGCAGCGGTGATTGCCAATATTGAAATGGTGACTATGAATCAAGATCGCCAATTAGTCCCTATACCAGCACATGTGATGATTCAATTAGGACAAGATCCAGATTCAATACGTTGATCCCGCTCACACTTCCACTAAACAGACAGAATCAATAACCTTTTGTCGCTTTACTGTCACTTCCACAATGAAAGTGAATGATGAAAACAATAACTTCACTTTCTATACCTACCGCCAGTAAGCAAACAACCACAGATAATAGGCACTGGCATAAAATACCTGACACCTAAACCAATAAAACGGCTAATAGTCAAAAAGAAAAAATTAAAATACAATAAAGCCAATTAATTAGCTTAAAAACCTTATTGAACCCTTATCTTATTTAAGGGTATAGTATCGTTAACCTTTAGATAACAATAAACATAAAGTTAGCGTAAAAACATCACATACACTCCTTATCATTTTCTTTTGGAAATGGGATGTCCCCACGCTGAGATATTGGAATAAACGAATGAGTAAAACCTTCTCCACAGTCATACATCAAGAGATAAAACTATCACCCTCAGATGAGTTAATTTCAACCACTGACAAAAATGGAGTGATTACCTACGTCAATCAACAATTCATCGATATCTCAGGTTTTAGTCAAAATGAACTCATAGGACAAAACCACAATATTGTTCGACATCCCGATATGCCAAGTGCCGCTTTTAAAGAAATGTGGACAAAATTAAAGTCAGGGCAATCATGGAGAGGAATTGTCAAAAATAAGTGCAAAAACGGCCAGTTTTATTGGGTGGATGCTTTTGTGACGCCACTTATCGAAAATGGAGAAATTATTGGTTATCAGTCTGTTCGTATTGCTCCAAAAAGCCAATTCGTTAAAAACGCTGAAAAAATTTATTTAAAACTGAACCAAAAAAAATCCGTTTCCGATCCTATCAGCTTAACTCAAAAACGGATTCTGTCCGCTTTTAGTGCCAGTATTGGACTCCTCATTGCAGGCTATATTTGGGGATGGGGAGTCATTGTAGCGGGCATTTTACTCATGGGGATCAACTTAGCCATCTTTTACGACGAAGCTTTTCGAATCCCCTCAAAACTCATGGCAATGAAACATAACTATGACTCTATTAGTCGTTTTATTTATTGCGGCCGAGACACTTCATCCTTACTCGACTTTCAACTCATGATGAAAGATGCCAAATTACAAGGGGTGTTAGGCCGCTCTAGAGATCATGCTCAGCATATTGAAAATATTGCTGAAAAACTCGTTCTATCTACCCAACAAACCCATTCAAATCTCAATTTAGAAAACCAACAAATAGAACAAATTGCCAGTGCTATGGAAGAAATGGGCGCCTCAATAATCGAAGTCGCCAATAATGCTCAATCGACATCACTGAATATTGATGAAACCTGCCAACTTTGCTTAGATAGTCGCGATGCAATGCAAGATAATAGTAACAGTATCGATGCGCTAACAGCATCAGTCGTTGAAGCTGCAGCCAACGCACATCAGTTGAATAAAGAAGCAGAACACGTTGCTAGCGCAATGGGTGAAATTGATGCTATCGCCGAACAAACCAATCTCCTTGCACTGAATGCCGCCATTGAAGCTGCAAGAGCGGGTGAACAAGGTCGTGGCTTCGCCGTTGTTGCAGATGAAGTAAGAGCATTGTCTAGCCGAACACAAGAGTCTACCAATAGCATTTCTAAAAGTGTTGACAAAATGTTTAGTATGCTCAGTCGTTGGGCAAAACAAATGGACCAAAGTCAGTCCCAAGCACAACAATGTGCATTAGACACACAAAACTCTGCCACTAAGGTCAATACTATTTATCAATCTATGAACCATATCCATGATCTCGCTCAGCAAAATGCTGTTGCTGCAGAACAACAAAAGCAGGTCATAGGTGAAATAAACAAGAATATTTCTCAGATCAGTCAAGCCGGATTTGAAAACCTCAATGCGGTTAACATGGTCGAATCCTCTGTACTTGAGCTCAAAGTAAACGCTGAAAAAGCCAAGTCATTGAGGAAAACATTTAGTTAGCCCCTAAAAAACGTTTTGAATAATTATTCAAAACGTTTTTCTACCCAATAAAGCCAAAAACAAAAAAATAAAATTTATTAACTTATTTTCAATACTTTAAGGTGAGCGATAATCGCAGCAAACTCCTAAAGCGATATAAAATTAAGCAGCAAGCAAATATAATCACTGTATTTAACAATATAATTATTTTACATAGAAGGGATTTGGCGGTAGAGTTGCCGACTTATTTTTAAAATTGCGATAACGATTCTAAACGTTTGACTCATGTTTAAACATTGCATCAATACATGCAGGAAACACTCGCTATATGGGGTATAAAGAATGTCTACCAAAAAAACCCACAACTTAAAGACGATCCTCACTTTTATCGTTCCCTCTTTAATTGGCATATTATTGTTCATGACGCCTGTCAGTTATAATGATGCTATAACAATACCTATTGCTATTTTTGCAAAAGGGCTTGAAAGCCTCCTTGATGGTGTATTGACATCCGTTATTACCGGGATCGTTATTTTTACTGGCATCATGTCACTGATCACTAAGATTGCTCGCCCTCAATGGATCATCAAAAATGCATTCTTGCATTCCCTGTTTAATATTAGCCTTCCATGGTTAGTGATCCGCCTGCTCGGTACCGCCTTTATTATTCTCACTTTTTTCCAATTCGGTCCCGACGCTATTCGCTCTGAAAACACAGGCGCACTGGTATTAAATGACCTCTTACCCATACTTTTATGTGTGTTCTTATTTGCAGGTCTTTTATTACCCTTATTGCTTAATTTTGGCTTACTCGAACTATTTGGTAGCTTACTGACGAAAGTCATGCGCCCTATTTTTAACTTACCAGGACGCAGTGCCATTGATTGCATGGCATCTTGGCTAGGTGATGGCAGCGTTGGCATTCTACTCACCGCAAAACAATATGAATCTGGCTTTTATACCCAAAGAGAAGCAGCCATTATCGGCACAACTTTTTCCGCCGTTTCAATTACTTTTGCCTTAGTCATCATTTCACAAGTCCAACTGGAACATCTCTTCGTTCCTTTTTATCTGACGGTCTGCTTTGCAGGGATCATGGCGGCAATTATCGTCCCTAAATTACCTCCTTTATCTTGGAAAAAAGACACTTATGTCGATGGAACACCAAGACATCCGGACGATGAGGTTATTCCGGCCGATCACAGTGCCTTTTCTTGGGGAATACATTTAGCCCTCAAAAAAGCAGAAAACTCAGTGGGCGCTAAACAAACTTTTATCGATGGTTTGAAGAATTCTATCGATATGATTTTTGGTATTATCCCCGTCATTATGGGCATGGGAACCATTGCCCTTATACTCGCTGAATATACCTCTATTTTTGACTATTTAGGCATGCCCTTTATTCCATTATTGGAGCTTTTACATATCCCTGAAGCCACAGAAGCCTCAAGAACCATAGTGGTTGGTTTTGCCGATATGTTTATTCCATCGATACTCGCAGGCAGTATCGAATCTGATATGACGCGCTTTATTATTGCCGCCATGTCGGTCACTCAGCTTATTTATATGAGTGAAGTCGGTGCCTTACTCATTGGTAGCCGTATTCCCATCAATGTTCTAGAACTCTTTGCAGTGTTCATATTAAGAACATTAGTCACTTTACCCATTATTGCTGGTATCGCACATTTAATTTTTTAATCGAGATTAAAAAATAATCGACCATAAAAAAGAGCGGCCATCGCCGCTCTTTTTTATATCACTATACTTTCTTAAATCGCTTTCTTAAATCGCCCAACCACCAAAATAGAAAACCACTAACCCTAAAGTAATGATCAATACTCCCGGTTTAAGGGAGCGCCACTCTCCACTAAATAAGCGCCCGATCACCAAAGTCACAAACCCAAGCATGATGCCTGTGACAATATTACAACTTAATATGATGAATACGGCACAAGTCAGCCCTGCCATTGCATCCACTTTGTCGGTAAAATCAAGCTTAGTCACATTTGATAGCATTAATAACCCCACATACATCAATGCGGGTGCTGTCGCATAAGCAGGCACTAAATAGCTCAAAGGAGCAAGAAAAACCATCAACAAGAATAGCAAACCAACAATGGTCGCAGTGAGTCCTGTTTTTCCTCCCGCAGCAGTGCCTGCTGCTGATTCAATATAAACCGCTGCGGGTGCGCCACCAACCACACCTGCAAACATGCTGCTAACAGAATCAGAAGTTAATGCCTTAGCACCACCTTTAATATCGTCTTTCTCATCCAATAAATCAGCTTGCCCAGCGACTGCTCTAATCGTCCCTGTTGCATCAAAAATCGCTGTCATCACCAATGCAAGCACTATCGGTAATACCACAGGATTAATGGCACCCATGATATCCATTTGTCCAAATAAAGAATGCTCTGAACTAAAGTTCGGCATAGCCAATAAGCCTTGATACTGTACTTTAGGATCAAAAATAAGACCAAAAATAGATGACATAATCACCACAATTAAAATACCACCTGGTACTCCTTTGCGTTCAAGGCCAATGGTGGCTGCCAGTCCTATAACGGTTAAAATAACAGGTAAGCTATTAATATCCCCTAAAGTCACAGGTAATCCAGTATCATTTGCCACAATAAGCTGCACACTATTCGTCGCGATAAGGAGTAAAAATAGACCAATACCTATCCCCGTCCCATGAGCGATGCCTTTTGGCAAGTTACTCAACACCCACTGACGTGCTCCCGTAATACTGGCCAATGTAAATACCACCCCCATTAAGAAGATCGCACCTAAAGTCACAGGAATAGAAATCCCCTGCCCTAACACCATACTAAAAGCAGTAAAAGCCGTTAGTGAAATGGCACATCCAATCGCCATAGGTAAATTAGCCCAAAGCCCCATTAAAAGAGAACCAAAAGCGGCGATTAAACAAGTCGCAATAAAAACAGCTGCGGGATCAAAACCCGCACTGCCAAGCATATTAGGTACAACAATCACAGAATAAACCATCGCCAGAAAAGTCGTCAGCCCGGCTATCATTTCTTGACGTACAGTACTGCCCCTATCGCTAATCTTAAAATAACGATCTAACAATGTCCCTAATGGCGCTGTGCTCGTGGTTAGCGTCTGCTCAGACTTCATGTGATTATAACCTTAGATTTAATAGGAAGGAGATCAATAGATATCATTAGAAAGCTAAAATCACTCCTAGTAACTTATTGTTAATTTGAATAATATTTTCAAAGTCTATCTTCAAAAGACAGTTTTAAAAGCGGCTAGTTTACAGGATATGATGAATGTTAAATAGGTATGTTAGGCTTTCTATTAACCCTCAAATTAAAAAACAGAAATCCATATTTACAGCATATAAAAACAAGCTAAATTGATCATTTAGCTTGTTAAGCAAAAATTAAAACCCCCTTTATTTGAGTAAGTTTTTAAGGGTCGCGATAAAAAACTCGATATCTTTGCGGCTCACATCTCGATGTAATACTAACCTTAACGTTGTATTTTCAGTCACTAAAATACCTTTTTCTTTCAGCTGGCTCACTAGGTTTTTGACATCGAGATCCCCAAGCACCTTAGCAAATACCATATTGGTTTGAACCAAAGACAGATCCACTTCAAAGCCTTCTAACTGTGCCAATTCCTTAGCAAGATAGGTAGCATTATCATGATCTTCTGCTAATCTTTCCACTTGTTCGGTAATCGCAAGCTGAGCCGCAGCAGCGAGAATACCCGCTTGGCGCATTCCACCACCTAGCATTTTTCTCCAACGACGCGCTTTCTTAATTAAAAATGGATCCCCTAATAAAATAGATCCAACCGGCGCGCACAAACCTTTAGATAAGCAGATAGAAACCGAGTCAAAATACTGAGTAATCTGGCTAATTTCAATATTTTGTGCCACAGCAGCATTAGCGACACGCGCACCATCAAGATGCATTTTTAATCCATGATTAAAGGCAAGGGTTTGTGCACTTGCTAAATAGGATTGAGGCAACACTTTTCCGCCAATCGTATTTTCAAGACTCAGCAAACGTGTTTGAGCAAAATGCACATCATCGGGTTTTATCGCTGCTTCAATATCAGACAATAATAAGCTGCCATCAATTTGATTCATTAGGGGTTGAGGCTGAATACTCCCTAATACCGCAGCACCTCCACCTTCAAACTTATAATTATGCGCTTGCTGCCCACATAAGTATTCATCACCTCGTTCGCAGTGAGACATTAATGCAAGTAGGTTTGCTTGAGTACCAGAAGAAGTAAATAATGCAGCATCAAAACCAAAACGCTCTGCAGACATGGCCTCCAACGCATTAACGGTAGGATCATCACCATATACATCATCTCCCACTTCAGCATTCGCCATTGCCGCTCGCATGGCCTTTGTTGGCCTTGTTACCGTATCACTACGAAAATCGATCATTTCAACCTCATTAAAAATTATCTCAATGACATAATAAAATACAGGGTATTGCAAAAAACCAAAACGTAAATCAATATCGGCGGTCTCAAAAACCTGATTTTACCCACTGCAACACCGAAAAAGAATAAAATAAAGCCAACACGAAACAACCATGAAACTAAAATGATAACAGTTAGTGACAAAATAAGACTTATTAAGTAAAAACTGATTTATAAACATCCTCTTAATATGCTTATCATTCTATCCATGCTAATAAAAAAACACTCTAATCAAAATACACTAAGGCGACACTGATTTTTTATTCATTCACTCCCTTAGGTTCTCAAGTCATTTGAAACTGTGTATTTTGCTTTAACTATGTCATATACCCAATTAAAAATAATGGCGTATACAAAAAAGAATGCAAAGAACGCAGCTTCCAACAAAAAGGCCGACATCATACTTATTGATAAAACAAAAGCGACAACCGGCAAGGTCAATACAATTAAACCCATTTCAAAGCCGCAGGAGTGAAAAATACGTAATAGCAGTGTGCGATTAAGTCTATCGTAACCAAACTTCCAATCAAATATAAGGTTGTAAATATAATTCCATATGACTGCAAATAAACTCAGTCCCACCATAACCAAAGACATTGCCATACTGCCTTCATTCGTCAATAAATAAGAAGCAGGAATTAAAATCAATAAAGCAATAGATTCAAATAATACGGCATGGAAAACTCGACTCTTAATCATTCAAATAGCGCTCTTTTGCCTAACAAGTTGCCATTATTATCTAACACAAATACAATTATAAAAAGTTAGATACCATCACTTTTACTGATATGCCAACACTTGAGCAACTTAACGCATTTATCGCCACTGTCGAAGCAGGCTCCTTTTCGGCTGCAGCAAGAAAGTTAGGAAAAGTTCAATCAGCAGTGAGCCAACATATTTCAAATATGGAAGCAGATATAAACCATGCATTATTTCATCGATCAGGTCGATACCCCACGCTGACTAAACAAGGTCAACAATTGCTGCCACAAGCTAAAGCGGTCATTGCTCAACACGAGAGGTTATCCTTACAGATCCAATCTCTTGATTCTGTTGTCAACACTAGACTGACACTGGCTATTGATGAAGGGATCCCTTATACAAGACTCAGTGATACTTTAGAAAAAATAGCATCACTGTATCCTCAGATACATATTGAGATTTTATGTGCATCAAGCAAAGATATTGTCGAACTCGTTAAGCACAAACGAGCAACGGCAGGGATCATTTATAACGATGAGTTATACCCTGAGCATGTTGATTTTGAATCATTAGGTTCAGTACTCTTTGATATTTTTGTCAGCCCGGCACACCCACTCGCTCAAACCCATTCTCCTCATGTTGATATGTTAAAATTGCACCGACAATTAGTCATTGGCTCAAAAAACACTACATATATTAATGCATTATCACCGGATATTTGGCAGGCAGATAATTATTATATGCTATTGGAATTAACAAAATCAGGACTAGGATGGAGCTTCTTACCCCAACATTTATCAAAAGAAGCCCTAATGAATAAGCAAATTTGCAAGCTACCCATTGCATTTAATCAGCTGGGCTGGCAAGCCAATGTCGATATTATTCAACATAAAAGTGCTAGTGAGGATCTCATCAATCAGCAATTAAGACAACTACTCAAAACACTTCTTGCAAAATAATCATGCCCATTAACATTAATGGGCATGATTCACGGGTATAAAAGTATCATTTAGGAGGATAAGTTTTAAATAATGCGGCAACAGCCTGATTAACAGCTTCTGTTCTTGCCTGTGGCGATGTTTCCTGACGGATAGTGTCTTCTGCCGAACCACGCCAAATCAATTGATGGGTTTTATTATCTATCATATCAACAATTAATGTACCCACATTATATTCACGTACCGTGGTTTGCCCGCCAGCCATACCGCCCCATCCTGGACCAAAATAAGGGTGATAACCGTAGTAAGTATTAAAAGTATTCACATTGAATCGCTTATTGACTTTTGTCAGATAATTAATAAGTACATCGGCATCATTGGTATTCGTCAAGGTCAAACCTTTTAATCTTAATTGCTGCGCAATCGCCATACGCACTCTTTGATCCATTAATCCATCAAGATGATAAGCTGAATCTCCCATTCTCTTTTGGACCCAAGCATAGGTTTTTACCTGGCTAAAATCAAAACTGGGATTATAATCAGAATTGGTTTTTAACGTACTACAGGCACTCAGGGCAAATAACGCCAAAACAACGATTAGCTTCTTCATAGTCTCTCCATTAACAATGAAATATGATTGGTAATGATCCATAAAACAGTTTTGTTATTACCGATAACTCGATACATTTAGCATAGATTCAAAATCAGGGGTTTACAAACTCATAAGCCAATCATTTAAGTAAAAATAAGACAAAAGAATCCCATTTATAAATTGACTTATTTAAAATGCTAAATGATAATAATTATCAATTTCAACAATAAGGATGACTAGAATGTACTGGCTAATTTTAGGTTTCGTAGTGGTAAGCGCGATTATTGTCTTACTGCCACAGAATATGTCACTTGCCATTGCCGATGATCCCAAATTATCCAGTAAGAAAATAACCCATTTTATGCTACTTTTATTACCCATAATGGTGTTAGCTTGGCTATTGATCACCTTGATCAATGGCAATAACACGCATTTTGGTGCCACCGCCATCGGTTTTGTCCTCACTGCCTGCACAGTCGCCATACCAAGACTGCATAAACTGATACTTCCGGCCGCTATGCTAACAGCCCTTTGTTTTATCATGGAATCTATTTCTTAAGCCGCTATAAATAGTATAAGCAAATACCATTGGCAGTATTCACATTGGCAATATTCAATAGCCCCATTCACCAATTAATTTATATTTAAAAAATCGATATTAACTTCCTTCAAAAAATCACATCAATTCATGCAATAATGCCGATCAAACAGTAAAATGTTAAAAAATCATATTGAAGCTTACTTAATTTTGGTAAACTGAGTAGTAGAACCCTTAGCGCATTTATTTTTATGAAATTCGATCCTAATTCAAATTTAGTTTATAGCACAGATACAGGCAGGATCTCCCCCAGCCAAGTAGAGAAAGTCATTCCAGAAGGGGATGGGATCATTCGTATTCATAAAGAAAGTAAAGGGCGTAAAGGTAAAGGAGTATCCGTCATAAAAGGGTTAGCGCTGGATGAAAAAAACCTTAAAACCTTGGCACAGAAACTCAAGAAACAGTGTGGCTGTGGCGGAACCGTTAAGGATTTCAATATTGAAATACAAACAGATAACCGAGAATTATTAAAAAGCTTACTGGAAAAATTAAACTACACGGTTAAATTAGCAGGAGGTTAACCCCTCCTTCCACAGCTGATGGCTTTTAGGAGCACAAAGATGGACAGCTTACAAAATCACTTTTTAATCGCCATGCCATCCCTCAAAGAAACTTATTTTGAGCGTTCGGTCATTTACCTTTGCGAACATAATAAGAAAGGGGCAATGGGCATTATCATTAATCGGCCAAGTCCGATCCTATTAGATGAGTTATTACTCCAAATCAATGCCAAAGAAGATGATCACTCACACAATAATCCAGAGCAGAAAATACTGATCGGTGGGCCCGTCACCCCCGAAAGAGGCTTTGTTTTGCATTCCAGTAAAACTGGCTGGAAACAAAGTAAAACCCTTAACGATGAACTCATGTTAACCACATCACAAGACATACTCACCTCACTAGGCTCCAAAAATGCACCCAAAGAATTTATTGTGGCACTGGGAGCTTCTGTTTGGGATAGGGGTCAATTAGAGCAAGAAATAGCAGAAAATTCATGGTTAAGCATTCCCGCGAATAACACATTATTATTTGATGTCGATTATGATTTACGTTGGCAACATGCCACCCAACCTCTTGGGTTTGATGCATGGCAATTATCAAATCAAATCGGTCACGCATAACTAATCACCCATTAGGACGTTATTAATGGATTCACAAACAGTTTTAGGCTTTGATTTTGGTACAAAAAGTATCGGTATTGCTGTAGGCCAATCACTGACAGCTAGCGCAAGACCCTTAACCTCGATAAAAGCAGAAGATGGGATCCCACGTTGGGAGCAAATCGGTGAGCTCATTGCAGAGTGGAAACCCGATGTTATTGTTGTAGGCTTACCTCTTAATATGGATGGTACTGAACAAGAGTTGACAAAACGCGCTAAAAAGTTCGGCAACCGTATTCGAGGACGCTTTGAAATCAATGTTGAATTTCAAGATGAAAGATTAACCACTGCCGATGCAAAAGCCCGATTATTTGATATGGGGGGCTATAAGGCCCTCACTAAAGGGCAAGTGGATGCCATGTCCGCGGTACTCATCACCGAAAGTTATTTTGAAAATCAGTACCAATAAGCTCAAACTCAAGGGCTTTCACTATTCTGTGTCAGTGATCCGTGAACCTTAAAGAGATTCGTTCACGGGTTTCTCTAAACAACGGCAAACATTATTTTAAATAAGGCCTCACAAGATTTGCCATCATTTGAATATGTAAGTCATCATCATTTAATGCGCTAATATAACGATAGCGCTCTCCACCTGCTTCCTCAAAAATCAAACGATTCTCTTCCTCGATTTCTTCTAAGGTTTCTAAACAATCACTACTAAAAGCTGGACACACTACGGCTATATCTTTAACACCTTGTGTTGGCAAAGCCTCCATTGTGGCATCCGTATAAGGCGATAACCATTTCGCCTTACCAAAACGGGATTGAAACGTTGACATATAGTCAGTTTCGCTTAAACCGAGTTTTTCAACGAGCAATTGAGTCGTCTGTATGCAAAAACAATAATAAGGATCCCCCAACTTTAAATTCCGCTCAGGCATACCATGATAAGATAAAATTAATTTCTGAGGGCGCCCATTCAGTTCAAAATCCCGAGTAATGGATTCTGCCAGAGCATGAATAAAATCTGGATGGGTATGATAACCATTAATAAAGTGCAGTGAAGGCACAAAACGCCAATGTGATAACTCTTTAGCAATGGCATCAAATGCAGATGCTGTTGTTGGCGCGGCATACTGAGGGTAGAGAGGCAACACAACCAGTTTATCCACGCCTTCATTATGCATTTTCTGTAATGTGGTACTCACCGATGGCGAGCCATAACGCATACAAAAATCAACAACCACATCATCATCTAACTGCTTTGTTAACTTGAGCGTTTGCTTTTGAGTTATCGCCATCAATGGCGAGCCGAGTTTAGTCCAAATTTGTTGGTATAAAGCTGCCGACTTGGCTGGCCTAATTCTCAAAATAATCCCATGAAGAATAAGCATCCAAACTAATTTAGGAATTTCCACCACTCTAGGATCAGACAAAAATTCGGCTAAGTAACGCCTCACAGCCGATGTAGTTGGTTCATCAGGCGTGCCTAAATTCACAAGTAAAACACCGGTTTTACCACGAGACATATGCCCTTTATCTTTACTTAATCCTATATACTTAGCCAAATTTGCCTCTTAATGACTCATAACCAATAAGTGTCCTATTAAAGCATAAAATAACAATAATGATGATAAAATTTATTACAGAGTAAGAAGTCTGCTCACTTGCTCGATATTGATTGCTCATAACTTATACTTTCAGTTAACGTTTAAGCGCCTCTTTTGAGCCGAACCCTCTATTTAACTTCTCAGGTAGTTTAGATATAGACAACTTTGAAAACGATGAGCCTCCGGCTCTCAATGGTAATCAAAATATTAGTTTTATTAGCGCAGGTTTTGTTACCATTGAAATACATGATGTACCCAATAATCAAGTTTCGTAATTTGGAAAGTATCCATCGGCGGAATGTCTCTTGATAATACTCAAGCGGTCAGCTTCACTAGTGTCGATGTCAGTAGAACAGTCATCACACCCGATCCATTAAACATTATTTATGCTAATCCTGGCACAGCTGGAAGTATTACCGTTTCACTGTTTCAGGCTGATGATTCTCTCGTTGGGCACGGCGGGCATACTGTCAGTTTTACAGGCACTTACTTAGATGTTAATTTTATTACACATGATGACACAATTGACAATAGCGACGGTACCTACACAGCGACTTTTACTTGCCGTGGAAGCTATCCAAACAATGCAAATATCACGGCACATATTGATGGAATTGAAAGTGTGACTTTTCAAATAGATTGCGATTAACCATAAAATAATATCAATCCAAATCTAAAGTGACATTATCCAATGTATGAGTGAATGTGTTTTTTTCATTTGCGTTTAATTTAATCATTAAACGTAAATCATTTGCTGAATCAGCATAATGTAATGCATTATCATAGGAAATGTCCCCCCTGTGATATAATTGAAATAGTGCCTGATCAAAAGTCTGCATACCTTGCTCATTGGATTTCGACATAGTCTCTTTTAATAAATGCAATTCGTTTTTGGCAATTAAGCTCGATACTCTTGGCGTATTGATGAGTATTTCAATGGCAGCCAGTCTTCCTTCATCATTACAACTTGGCACTAATTGCTGAGCCACTATTGCACGTAAATTAAGCGATAAATCAAATAACAACTGTTGATGCTTGTTTTCAGGCACTAAATGCATAATACGATCTAAGGCTTGATTGGCATTATTGGCATGTAAAGTCGCCATACATAAATGACCGGTTTCGGCAAAGGATAGTGCAAACTCCATCGTCTCCATCGTTCGAATTTCACCTATTAAAATGACATCAGGCGCCTGCCTAAGGGCACTTTTTAACGCAGCATCAAACGTGAGACTATCAACACCAATTTCTCTTTGCGTGATCATAGATTGTCCATGCTCATGCACAAATTCCACAGGATCTTCTAACGTAAGAATATGCCCTCTAGAATGTTGATTACGATAATTAACCAGTGCCGCTTGGGAGGTAGACTTTCCCGTACCTGTCCCGCCCACCATAATAAAAAGCCCACGCTGACTCATCACTAGCTCTTTAAGTATCTTAGGAAGCTTTAAGTCATCCACATCGGGAATATGGGTTTCAATGCGCCTTATTACACACCCTGGCGCTTCTTTTTGCCAAAATGCGCTGACTCGAAAACGGCCCACATCAGGCAAAGAAAACGCGAAGTTTGCTTCACGAGTCTGATGAAATGTCTCTTTTTGCTCAATATTCATCAAAGCTTCCACAAAAGATAATGCATCATCTTTTGAAAACTTATCTTGAGACAGTGGCCTTAGCTCACCTGCTATTTTTGCACTAGGAGCAAAACAAGCTGAAATAAATAAATCTGACGCTTTTGTATCCACCATTTTAGTTAATAGCGATTCAATATCCATCTTTAAGACTCCATTATCTATGCAGACATAACAAAGATCCCTTAAAATTTCGGTTCAACATAAATCTTTATGATTTCAGTTAATTATGCTGACCGACATAGGACAAAAACCTTTAAAGTTTCGGCTTAACATACATCTTCATGACTTCAGTTAATTATGCTGACCGACATAGGACAAAAACCTTTAAAGTTTCGGCTTAACATACATCTTCATGACTTCGATTAGTTATGCAGGCATAACTAAGAACCTTTAAAATTTCGCGCTAGTATTAACACTTTTCTTCTCTGCATCTTCGCGAGTTATCACTCCGTGATTAAGCAATTCTTGCAAACATTGATCTAGCGTCTGCATACCATGAGTCATGCCCGTTTGAATAGCGGAATACATTTGCGGAATTTTATCCTCACGAATAAGATTACGAATAGCTGGCGTCGCCATCATAATCTCATGAGCGGCCACTCTTCCTCCTTCAATTTTTTTTATCAAGGTCTGAGAAATCACCGCTTGTAGAGACTCAGATAACATAGTGCGCACCATAGACTTCTCTCCTTCTGGAAACACGTCCACTATCCTATCAATGGTTTTAGCCGCCGATGTTGTATGCAAGGTGCCAAAAACCAAATGCCCTGTCTCAGCCGCCGTCATGGCTAAACGTATGGTTTCAAGATCTCGCATTTCTCCAACCAAAATAACATCGGGATCTTCACGCAATGCACTGCGCAGCGCCGCATTAAAACTATGAGTATCACGATGAACTTCTCTTTGATTAATAAGGCAGTTTTTATTTTTATGCACAAATTCAATTGGGTCTTCTATGGTCAAAATATGTTCATGCCGATTGTCGTTAATGTAATCGATTAATGCTGCAAGCGTGGTACTCTTTCCTGATCCCGTTGGCCCAGTCACTAAAACTAATCCCCTTGAAAAACTAGCCACTTTGATGAAAATATCAGGGGCATGTAATTGCTCTAAACTTAAAATGTCATTAGGAATAGTACGAAATACCGCTCCAGCGCCTCTTGCATGATGAAACGCATTGACTCTAAATCGAGCCAATTCAGGCACATCAAAAGAAAAATCAACTTCAAGATCAGTCTCAAAGGCTAATCGCTGTTTATCGTTCATAATGTCATAAACCAGTTGATGCACTGTTTCATGATCAAATACGGGAAGATTAATCTTTCTGACTTCGCCATCGACGCGTATCATAGGAGAAACATTCGCTGAAAGGTGGAGATCAGACGCATTATGCTTCACGCTAAACGCTAATAATTCTGTAATATCCATATTTCTTCAAATATCCATATTAAAGTTGAACACAATGACCAGCATTAAAAATAAACTTAAAGACTCTCAAAAAAGGATAGCTCAAGCAGCCAAAAACGTATCCCGTAAAACGCAAGAAATAAACTTACTTGCCGTCAGTAAGACAAAGCCTGTCAGTGATATTGTTGAAGCTTATCAGGCTGGTCAGCGCTTATTTGGTGAAAATTATGTCCAAGAAGCAGAAACAAAAATACGCGCTTTAAAAGAAACCTATGATGATATCCAATGGCACTTTATCGGACCATTGCAATCCAATAAAACCAAAACAGTGAGTCAACTCTTCGATTGGGTGCATACAATCGATAGAGAAAAAATTGCCACCCGCTTAAGTGAGCAGCGCCCACATACCCTTCCTCCCCTTAACGTTTGTATTCAAGTCAATATCGGCAAAGAAATCACTAAATCAGGTGTGCAATGCGATGAAATTATCACGCTTGCTCAACATATTAATACACTGCCCAATATTCAATTACGAGGACTGATGGCCATCCCTTCAGCCAATGTAAATGAACAAAAAGCCCGTTTAGAATTAGCCCAATTACACGCCTCTTTTATTGCTCTAAAACAGCTTTATCCGCAAATAGACACCCTATCTGTAGGCATGAGCCAAGATCTAGAGCTAGCCATCAAATACGGTTCAACTATGGTGCGCATAGGTACAGCGATTTTCGGTGCCAGAACCAATAAAAAGGAAACATAAAAGCAATTTTATCAAATCAACACAAAAACAGTGGTAAAATACAGCCAAGATGGGTAAAAATACCTTTTTAGCCAGTATGCTAATAACATCATTGGTGAGCCATTCAGCCATTAAATAGTGAAAGAGAGAAACCATGTCTCAAAAAAGTGTTTGTTTTATTGGTGCGGGAAATATGACACGCAGCATTGTTAGTGGGCTCATTAACAGTGGATATGCACCAAAACTAATTAATGTCACCAACCCAAGTCAGCCTAAACTCGATGCTATGGCAACAGATTTTGGCGTTCATACCTTTCAAAATAATCTTGAAGGGGCAAAACGTGCTGAGATTATTGTATTAAGCGTTAAGCCTCAGCTCATGCAACAGGTCTGCGAACAATTAAGCGCTTTAGACTTAAAGGGCAAACTCATTATGACTATTGCTGCTGGGATCACTGCCAAGCGCTATAGTGACTACCTCAAACAGCCCATAAAACTTATTCGTACTATGCCCAATACCCCCACACAGATAGGCATGGGATTAACAGGGCTTTTTGCCTGTGAGGGCGTATCATACGAACATAAAAGACTCGCAGAACAGCTCATGCAGACTGGCGGAGAAATTATCTGGGTTGATAAAGAACAAGAGCTCAACGATGTCATTGCCCTTGCAGGAAGCTCCCCAGCGTATTTTTTCTTGTTCATGGAAGCTATGGTTGAAAGCGCTGTCAAAAAAGGAGTGAATGAAAATAAAGCCAGACAAATGGCACAGCAAGCAGCCTTAGGTGCAGCGGAAATGGTCAAACACAACAGTGAGATCAGCTTGGCTCAATTGCGGTTAAATGTCACCTCTAAAGGCGGCACAACAGCACAAGCTATCGACACCTTTGAAAAAGGGAATTTAAGAGGCCTAGTTGATAATGCCATGACAAACTGTATTGCTCGAGCCGAAGAAATGTCCGAACAATTCTAACTTATCCACTTTTTACTAATTGAGTAACAATATGAATGCAATGAGCTTTTTGGTAAATACTTTATTTGATCTTTATTTAATGGTTGTCATATTGCGTATTTGGCTACAAGCAGCCCGTGCGGATTTTTATAACCCCTTTAGTCAGTTTATCGTCAAAGCGACTCAACCTATCATAGCACCACTGCGCCGAGTGATCCCATCGATGGGAAGATTCGATACCGCTTCTATTTTATTAGCCCTCATCGTTGTCGCGCTAAAATATACCATTTTAAGTCTCATGGTTGGAGCAGCATTGGATCTACCAACGCTTTTACTCATCTCCATTGTTTCAGTCTTTAAAGAGGCTGGTGTACTCTTATTCTGGATGCTGATTTTACGTGCCATTCTCAGCTGGGTGAGTCAAGGGCAAAACCCCATTGAAATGGTTATGGTGCAATTAACTGAGCCATTCTTAGGCCCAATAAGACGCATTATTCCTCCTATGGGCGGACTCGATTTATCTTTACTGGTATTAATGATTATTCTTAACTTCTTGAATATATTAATGGTTCAGTATGTTCCATACTGGGCAAGTGTGTAATTAGTATTCTTGAGTGGTGATGGTTTTGCCACTCAAATTCTCCTCTTTATATGAGGCCATATCGATTCCTACACTCGACTTCCCATCCAGTCACTTTTGAATAGACTAAAATAACACAATAGATAAAACACTAAGGAAAGGTATTATGTTGCTCGAACGCTTATCCAGTACAGTCAAAGCTCTCCTCATAGCAAGCCTATTATTTAGCCCCTTCACTTTCGCCGAACAAAAGCAAACTGTCGGTAATTATGACATTCATTATGTCGCCTTTGACAGTACCTTTCTCACTCCTCAAATTGCCAAAGAATACGGTTTAAAACGCAGTCGCTATACGGGAATTGTGAATATCTCAGTATTAAACAACAGTGATACAGAACATTCGGCCGTTCCAGTGGAGCTGTCTGGTACAGCCAATAATCTGCTCGATGCAAGGAAAAAATTAACCTTTAAAGAAATCAAAGAAGGCAAGGCTATTTATTATCTTGCTGAAATTCCTTATCGGGATGATCAAGAAATAAACTTCAATATTAATGTTAAATACGGCGCTAAGCTTAATACACAATTAAAATTCAAACATAAGTTCTATGTCGATCAATAAGCTTATATTGCATTAATTCACTCCAAGTTACTTATAACTGCAAGTAACTTGGAACATCATTTTCTTTCTAACTAACCCCTCTTTTTTCTATCACCTAACACTCGCCTTATGCCTTCGTGCACGTTATCATTGCGCGGTATTTTCAATGCCTATTTCAATATAACAAAAAAGGTTATTCCAATGAGCAAAATCGTACTGGCCAGCGGTAATAAAGGTAAACTCAAAGAATTTTCAGAATTGATGAATAACTATGGTGTCGACGTGATAGCCCAAAGTCAGTTTGATGTCAGTGACATGGCCGAAACAGGCACCACCTTCGTTGAAAATGCCATCATCAAGGCTCGACATGCCGCAAAAATCACAGGTCTTGCCGCCATCGCTGACGATTCAGGTATTGAAGTCGACTTTCTTCAAGGCGCTCCTGGCATTTATTCTGCACGTTATTCCGGCAAAGGCGATAAAGCTAACTACGAGAAAGTGCTCACAGCCCTTGCTGATACCACAAATCGTAGCGCACGTTTTCAATGTGTTTTAGTTTATATGCGCCATGCAGACGATCCTAGCCCTATCATTTGCCAAGCCGCTTGGGAAGGCAGCATTGGCTTTAGCCCAGAAGGCGAGCATGGTCACGGCTACGATCCCATTTTTATTCCACAAGAACATGAATGCACAGCAGCGCAATTGAGCAGCGAAGTCAAAAACGCACTTAGTCATAGAGGAAAAGCCTTGACCTTACTCATCACGGAAATGAAAAATAAAGGACTAATTAATTAATGCTAGTTCTGCCTCCACTAAGTCTTTATATTCATATCCCTTGGTGTGTTCAAAAATGCCCCTATTGTGATTTTAACTCTCATGGTCAGCAAAATGAACTTCCTCAAGAAGAATATGTTGATGCCTTACTCAAAGATCTCAAGCAAGATCTCCATTACGTACAAGGGCGCCATCTGGACACCATTTTTATTGGCGGCGGCACGCCCTCATTATTTGAAGCGAGTCAAATCGCTCGCCTACTAAAAGGCGTTGAAAAACTGATCCCTTTCAATAAAGCCATAGAAATCACCATGGAAGCCAATCCTGGAACATTAGAACATGATGATTTTAAAGCTTATCGAAAGGCGGGGATCACTCGATTATCCATTGGCGTACAAAGCTTCGCTAAAGAAAAGCTAAACCTCTTAGGCCGAATTCATGGCGAAGAAGAAGCAAAAAACGCCGCAACTCAAGCAGCACAAGCAAAATACAAGAGTTTCAATATTGATTTAATGCATGGCTTACCCAATCAAAATTTTGAACAAGCCATGTCAGATATTGACACCGCGGCTAAACTGGCTCCGCCCCACTTATCTTGGTATCAGTTAACCATAGAGCCTAATACCTTATTTCATTCTAAACCCCCACAACTTCCAGATGATGAAGTACTCTGGCAAATTTATGAACAAGGACAAAAAAAACTTGCGGCGCTAGGTTATGAACAATATGAAATATCCGCTTATGCCAAACCAGGATTTCAATGCCGGCACAATATTAATTATTGGCAATTTGGTGACTACCTTGGAATAGGTTGCGGTGCCCATGGTAAAATCACCGATCTTGCCAATAACACTCTATTACGTACCGTCAAAATAAAACATCCTAAAGGTTATCTTGCAGCTAGCAATTATACCTTTGATGTCAACATTATCGAAGAAGATGACAGAGCGCTTGAATATTTAATGAATCGCCTCAGACTCATGTACCCTATTCCTAAAAAGGAATTTGAGCAACGCACTGGGCTTTCAAGTAAAAGTATTCAATCGGGTATAGAAAAAGCCGTCACCAAAGGCTTATTAATCGATAGCCCAACACAATGGACCTTAACCGCAAAAGGCCACATGTTTGTTAACGAACTACTGGCACAATTCTGTTAAAGGCAACATGTTTGTTAAATGGTCACAGAAAAACGCCACCAAAGGAAACGCACCTGTTAACGAACCACTGGCACAATTCTGTTAAAGGCAACATGTTTGTTAAATGGTCACAGAAAAACGCCACCAAAGGAAACGCACCTGTTAACGAACCACTGGCACAATTCTGTTAAAGGCAACATGTTTGTTAAATGGTCACAGAAAAACGCCACCAAAGGAAACACACCTGTTAACGAACTGCCAGCACGATTCTGTTAAAAGAAACATTTTGAAACACTTGGTAACAAATAAAGCTCAACATTAAGTTTGAGCTTTATTATTATAGGGCCATTGAACATAACAAGGCCCATCATGAAGACATCGACTAATTTAAGCATTCTAGCTCTGTCTATTTCACTCACCTTTTCCACAATATCAATATCTAGTCAAACAAGCCTAACTGACTCCCCTGCTAATGAGGTTATTAGCAATATCGCCGCTGAAACTGAAACAGAAAAAGCCAATGCGCTTTTTGAAGCCATTTTCATGGAAGAATTGATGACAGATCCCATGGAACAAACGCGCTTAGGCATGAAAACCCATTATGGTGAATGGGGTGACGTAGGAGAAGCTGCCGATAATGAAAAAATAAAACGAGCTAAGCAACATTTACTTCAATTAAATCAAATTAACCCACAAAAACTGGATAAGCAAACTTTACTTAGCTTTCAGCTATTGACTCAAAAACTAAAACAACAAATTGCCAATGATCAATGGCGTTATCATACCTATCCTGTGAGCCAAATGAGGGGCTCACATGCAGGCATGGTCTCTTTTTTAATTAACCATCATACAATAGACAGCTTTGAAGATGCTAAAGCCTATATTAGCCGTCTAAATGCCATGCCAAAACGCTTAAGTCAGGTTGAAAACCAATTAAAAATAAGAGCGAATAAAGGCATTATCGCTCCAAGTTTCATTTTTCCCTACGTCATTTCAGACAGCCAAAATATCATTACAGGTTTTCCCTTTGATGATGGCGCGCCCAATGTCCTTTGGCAAGACTTTAGTCAAAAAGTTAAGGCATTAAATCTAGCTCAAACCACAGAAGCAGCATTATTGGCTTCAGCTAAAAAAGCATTAACAAAAAAAGTTCAACCCGCTTACAGTCAGTTTATTCGCTATATTAATCAACTCAGTAAACGCAGTAATAATGAAGCAGGTGTCTGGAAATTCCCACAAGGGGATGATTTCTATGAAGCAGCTCTAGCTAAGACAACCACAACTCAGTTAACGGCAGATGAGATCTATCAAATTGGATTATTTGAAGTCGAACGTATTCATGATGAAATGCGTGGCATAATGAAAAAAGTGGGCTTTAAAGGCACGCTACAAGACTTCTTTGTTCACATGCGAAACGATAAATCATTTTACTACCCTAACACAGAGCAAGGTAAAAATGATTACTTGCATGATGCAACCGCACTTATTGATAATATGGCGTTACGGCTTGATGAAAGCTTTAAAATCAAACCTAAGGCGCCGTTAATCGTAAAAAGAGTAGAAGCCTTTAGAGAAAAATCAGCAGGTAAAGCCTTTTATAACACCCCTTCAGCCGATAGTACACGCCCTGGTATCTATTACGCTAATTTATATAAAATGGAAGCTATGCCAAAATATCAAATGGAAGCACTAGCTTATCATGAAGGCATTCCAGGGCATCACATGCAATTAGCCATAGCACAAGAACTGAAGGGGATCCCTAAATTCAGAAAGTTCGGCCGCTATACTGCCTATATCGAAGGTTGGGGACTCTACAGTGAATATTTTCCTAAGGAAATGGGGCTTTATTCCGATCCTTATTCCGATTTTGGTCGCTTGTCTATGGAATTATGGAGAGCCTGCCGACTGGTTGTCGATACAGGGATCCATCAAAAGAAATGGACACGAGAGCAAGGCATTCAATATTACGTGAATAACACACCCAATGCTGAATCTGATGCAATAAAAATGGTTGAGCGTCACATTGTGATGCCTTCTCAAGCCACGGCTTATAAAATTGGTATGCTAAAAATCCTTGAATTACGCCAAAAAGCGCAGCAAGCATTAGGTGATCAATTTGATATTCGTGATTTTCATACATTGGTGTTAGCCAACGGTGCACTACCACTGAATATATTAGAACAACAAGTCGATCATTGGATTCAAGTAACCCAGAACTAAAAAAGCAAAAGGGGCATTAAAAGCCCCCTTTTTCACTTTATGGCTTTCTTTTCGCGTAAAGTTCTTTGTATTTTTCATCCCAATAAGGCGGGGTGCCAATGTGCCCTTTAATAAACTCAATAAAGGCGCTCACCTTAGGCGCTAAATGTTTGCGTCTTGGATATACAGCTTGTAATGGTAAATGTTGCGTTAATTGCCAATCACTAAGTAATGGCACTAAAGTGCCTTTTTCGATTTCATCTTCAAGTAAATAGCTAGCTAAATAAACCACTCCTAAGCCATTGATCGCTGCAGACTTTAAGGCTGGAGCATTATCAATACGGAAATTACCTGATACACCGATCTCACAGTAATCATCACCTTGCTTAAATTGCCAAGTACTGTGCTCATGCCACTCACCTTGATAAACCAAACAATTATGATCCACTAACTGTTCAGGTCTTGCTGGCCTGCCATGTTTTGCTATGTATTCTGGCGATGCCACTAATAAAAATTGGCATTTCATTAAAGGACGAGCCACCATGCCTAAAGGCAGTTGTTCCGATAGGGTCAACAATAAATCAAGCCCTTCGCTAACAATATCCACTTTATGATCTAATAAACTCACCTGTAATTCTAATTCAGGATGCATTTCCATAAACTTTGGAATAGCAGGAATAATGTGCATCGAACCAAAAGACTGAGAAATGCCAACCTTTAATAAACCACGTGTTGCATCATTTAAATTATGCACACTCGCAATGGCTTGATCTGCATCCCTTAATAACTCTTCTCCTTGAGAGTATAATAACTCACCCGCTTCGGTAAGACTTAAACTTCGAGTGGTTCGCTGAATAAGCTGAACACCCAATTTATGCTCAAGATCGGCAACTTGAGTACTCACTTTAGATTTAGAAATACCCAACTTTCTCGCTGCAGCACTGAAACTGCCAGCTCGGGCTACATGGGTAAAAATAGCGATAGGTTCCAACAGTTCTAACATTTAAATTGCCTTAAAGTCTTTACAGCACTAAAGATGCATTAATTCTTATGTATACCCATAGCATATGATGATAATCCATTGACTTATCATTCAGATGAGAACTTTATTTCAAAAAATCCGCTTTTTCGAAAATCAGTAAACTATATGAATAGGCAGTGATAATGTTTCCAGTATACCAAACTATTCCATTAACACATAAATAAGTGTAAAAACAAACCAATATACTCATTCATATGTAAACATTACATGATTATTAAGTATGGATAAAGTCAAAATAAAGTAATAGTAAAGCAGAGGTAAAGCCCAAAATAATTGAGCTTAACACGGTATGACTTTTTACAATCAGTTTAAAAAATAGAGCGTCCTAATCCTTGACACAAAGCTTCTAGCGCTGCAGTTCCCGCTAAAGAGTTACCATTTTTATCTAATTCCGGTGACCAAACACACACAGCTAAATCACCAGGGATCACGGCAATAATTCCGCCACCAACACCACTTTTACCTGGCATTCCAACACGATAAGCAAACTCTCCAGCTCCATCATAAAGGCCTGACGTTGCTAATAGCGCATTCATTTGCCGTGTTTGAACTTTAGTCATTAATTGCTCACCAGTGGCGCTTTTTCCACCGTTTGCAAGATATAACATGGCGCGAGATAAGTCTGCACAACTCATCCGTAATGAGCAATAATGGAAATAACTTTGTAAAACAGTGTTAACATCATTATTGAAATTACCAAATGACTTCATCAAATAAGCAATTGCTGCATTTCTTGCACTGTGCTGATATTCAGAAGCAGCCACTTTTTTATCGTAACTAATACTAGGGTTTCCACATAATCCCCTAACCACTTCTAACATTCTGTGTTTTGGCGCACCCAAACGAGATTGTAATAAATCCGCAATCACTAAAGCACCCGCATTAATGAAAGGATTTCGTGGCAAGCCCCTTTCAAGCTCAACTTGCACGAGAGAATTAAAAGATTGCCCAGAAGGCTCTTTACCGACTCTTGACCAAATTTCGTCTTCACTATAATGGCACAATGCCAGAGTTAAACTGAACACTTTTGAGATACTTTGTATCGAAAAAGGCTCTAAATAATCCCCTGCACCAATTGTCGTACCATCAATCGATGTAACCGCAATACCCAATTTATTCGCATTCACCTTGGCTAAAGCGGGAATATAATCAGCAACCTTGCCTTGTCCAAGTAACGGCCGAACAGTATCCATAACCTGCTCTAACAAGGCCAACTCAGGCATTAACTCCACCAAATATCATAAAGCTCACTCACTTCAACGTTTGAAACTGCCTTATCAGCCCAAAACGCCGTCACAGCAGCTCTATCATCTTGGGTACATTGACCGATTTTTTGAGTCGCAATAATCCCTTCCCATTCCTTATGACCGCCACCATGAAAACCTAATTTTCTTGGTTCAATGACATCATCAACAAATTGATCAACAATTAAATCTATTTGCTCCTCAGACACTGAATCATCAAAAGTCCAAGTGATATCAAATCCAAACTCTTGAAATTCATCAACGCGCAATTTCTTGCGTAAGCGGCGACTACGATTTGCGGCCATAATATGACTCCTATATAAAAAAATTAGCTAATGCGTTCAAACATCAAATCCCATACACCATGGCCTAAACGATGACCTCTCGCCTCAAATTTAGTTAAAGGCCTATGCTTCGGTCTTTCAACACATGTTCCCGTGACTGACAGATTCTTATAACCTGAAGCAGCATTCATCACTTCTAACATATGTTCACTGTAATTTTCCCAATCGGTAGCTAAATGAAACACACCACCAATCTTGAGTTTACGACGAATAAGTTCTGCAAATTCAGGCTGAACAATACGACGTTTATGATGACGCTTTTTATGCCAAGGATCGGGAAAGAAAAGCTGAACGCCAGCAAGTGAGCCATCTTTAATGCTATGCTCTAAAACTTCAATTGCATCGTGATGGTACACTCTCAAATTAGTGACTTCTGCCATTGCCGCATCGGCTAAACAGGCTCCGACTCCTGGCTTATGAACTTCAATACCAATAAAGTTTTTATGAGGTGCCGCCTTTGCCATTTCAACCAAGGACGCGCCCATACCAAAACCAATTTCAAGTACAGTATCAGCATCTCGACCAAAAACATCTACCAGTGAAATAGGCTCAGGCGTATAGCTTAGCCCCATAATCGGCCATTGTTGTTCCATCGCTTGAGCTTGGCCTTTTGTTAGCCTACCTTCACGTAAAACAAAACTTCTCACTTTTCGAAGGTATTTACCTTCCTCATTAAATTCAGCGGTCGTTACATCGCTCATTAGCGTCCTCGGCCTAGATAACAATAAGATTAAAAAAGGGCATTATCCAAAGTTAATCGAACAGTGCAAGAAATATGTGAGACTCCATGCTAGGGTCAGTCTCCCAAAGCGTTTAAAACCGAACATTATAAATGAAACATCTTTAAAATTATACTCGATGCCTTGTGCAATCCTTATCCTACTATGACTTTTGACTCTTGTGCTAAACAAGAGTCGCAGTTACACTGCGCGAATGAAAACAACTCCCCTTTTCTCAAAGCGAATTGTCGACTGGTATGACATTCACGGTCGCAAACAATTGCCATGGCAGTTAAATAAGACCCCCTATAAAGTTTGGATTTCAGAAATCATGCTACAGCAAACTCAAGTAGCTACTGTTATTCCATATTTCAATCAATTTTTAGCACGCTTTCCCGACGTCCTTTCATTAGCGAATGCGGAGCAAGATGAAGTATTACATTTTTGGACAGGTTTAGGTTATTACGCGAGAGCCAGAAACTTACACAAAGCAGCGCAACAGATCAGAGACAAATTCAATGGGCATTTCCCAACTGAATTTCAACAAGTATTGGATTTACCCGGCATAGGGCCCTCTACTGCTGGCGCAATCTTATCTTTATCTCTTGGCCAACATCATGCCATTCTAGATGGAAATGTAAAACGAGTACTTGCACGCCACGGCGCAATTGCGGGTTGGCCAGGGAAAAAACCTGTTGAACAAGCATTATGGACATTGAGCCATGAGCATACACCAAAAGACAATGTGCAAAAGTATAATCAAGCCATGATGGATATTGGCGCAACGATTTGTACTCGCTCTAAGCCTAACTGCCCTATTTGTCCTGTCGCAATAGATTGCAAAGCCCAATTAAGCGGCAAACAAAGTGAATTTCCCGGTAAAAAGCCCAAAAAGCCCCTTCCTGAAAAAGTCGCTTGGTTATTGGTAATGACATATCAAGATCAAGTGTTATTAAATAAAAGACCCCCTGCTGGTATTTGGGGTGGCCTATGGTGCTTTCCCGAGTTTAAAACAAAAAAACAGCTCAATGAGTACCTAGTTCAAGAGAATATCACTTTCGACAACGAAATCGAATTACCCGGTTTTAGGCACACTTTTAGTCATTTTCACCTCGATATTCAGCCCATTTTTATTGCTGTTTCAGGGCAAAAAGATCACCGAGTAATGGAACAAAATACCTCACTCTGGTATAACTTACCCAATCCACAAAAAGTTGGTTTAGCCTCAGCCACCGAGCGAGTTTTAGCCAGCTTACGTTCTATTTTAAATGAGGAATAAACATGGCTCGCACTGTCAATTGCGTCTATTTAAAAAAAGAAGCTGAAGGTCTTAGTTTTCAACTTTATCCAGGCGAACTGGGTAAACGGATCTTCGATAATGTGAGCAAAGAAGCTTGGGCCTTATGGCAAGCCAAACAAACTATGCTTATCAATGAAAAAAAGCTCAATATGATGAATGTGGATGATAGAAAACTCCTTGAAGAACAAATGATCCGTTTTTTATTTGAGGGAAAAGACGTCGAAATCGAAGGTTTTGTTCCTCAGCAAAAGAAAGATTAACTTTATTCGCCCTAGATGAATGAAGGAATAATACTTGGTAGTTGGACTATACACGATATCTTATTCCTTCCTTTTAAAACACACTGACTCTCAACTTAAGAGATTCACTCCATAAATGGGTTACTCATGATTTATTGCACTTTGTAACTCGTTTCTACCATGAAATCGCTTTAGCAATACCCGTGATACTTTTCGTTCTTTTTAAAGGGATAATTTAAACCCTTCATGACTCGCTTTAAATCCTAAATTCTCATAAAAACGCAGCGCATCAACTCGTGCTTTATTTGAGGTGAGTTGCACCATATTACATTTTCTTTGCTTCGCTCGCTCAATCGCCCATTTAAAAATCTGGGTGCCCAACCCTTTTCCTCGATGGGCTTTATGAACTCTGACTCCTTCTATTAAACAACGCCAACTGCCAATATATGTTAAATAAGGAATAAAAGTCAGCTGCAACATGCCTAGCACTTCCCCTTGCTCTTCCACAATAATTAATTCATTATTTTCATTCTTTATAATCGCCTCAAAAGCTAAAAGATATTTAGGATTAAGTGGATTCTTACCATCTTCACGTAACTTTCCCAACGGATCATCAAACAACATTTTCACCAAACAATCTAGATCTTTTCGTTCAGCTTGCCGAAATGACAACATATTCGCCTATCCTTTAAAAAAGAAACATAATATCAGAGTATTAACTAGAAAGAAAAAGACAATAATACCTAAACAAGATCCATTGATTTATTTTTACGATAAACTAAGTTTAAAAACAAGCTTTATCATTAGGTGAGAATGTTCAATGAAAAACTTATATTCATCTTATTTTATATCGGCTTTTTTATTCCTAATAATTGGCCACCCCCAAGCCAATGAAACACATACTCTACATCAATTTTTATTATTCGAATTCAATAGTCATGACCATTCATCTCAACTTATCTCCCATTTTCAAAAAATATTATTAGGATTAAATTATAGAGAAATAAAAGTAGTCAAAGATAACGCGAGAAAAAATAGCAAAATTAGAAGCACTCCATTTCCTGTTTTTGCCAATATTGCCCCTTATAAGCCAACAAGCATTCCTACCAGAAGTATCCTTTTCATGCAAAGCAGTATCCACGATGTCTTTCATGAAAGACGATTTGACATTATAACAACTGCTTATCAATTACAACAGAAAAGAATAGCGATTACAGCATTACCCAATATTCATGTTTGGCGAGATAGTAAAGGTAACATATGGACAATTAACCATAGAAGACTAGCCAGCATTATACTTGCTGGTAATATCGATAAAATTCCCGTCACTTGGATAAGTCAGAAGACATTAGATAAGAATAGATTTGAGTTTACAACGAAAGTTAAAGGAAAAAGCATAGACGCTTTTTTAACAAAAAATCTTATTATGACTATTAGTCACTAACACAGATTTTGTTTATTTTATTATGACAAGGACATGATCATAATCTATAAAGATATATGTTTTTATTCATGATGGAATATAACAATATTGCCATAGCTTTACACTCAGCATACAGAAGTTTAATCGTATAAGTTTTATCATAATCAGTAACTCACCCCCTTGATATTCATAAGGCCACATTATGACAATGACTTTCATGAAATCCCTTATTTATTCCAGTATGCTGATGTTAACTAGCACACAATTTGCTCATGCTCGGCCTCAACCTCCAAAACAGCCTAAATTTGACTTTATTAGTATTCCTATAGAAAACCCCAACACGGAAACAATTAACCAATTTCCCTTAGTCGATACAGGCCAAGTGACCACTTTTAATAACTACAATGCCATCAAAGCCCCACAAAAAGGGAATGCTTTTTATGGGCAAGATGCACAACATATCAAAAATAAACCGTCTTATACCAATAATCACGACGGCACAATCACCGACAATGTCACAGGTCTACAATGGCAACAATCATTTGAAGTCATGAGCTATCAACAAGCAATAGATAAATTAAAACATTTTAACCTTGCTAATCACACTGATTGGCGCCTACCCACCATTAAAGAAGCCTATTCATTGATGCTTTTTAATGGAGTGGACATTAGTGCAAAAGATATGTCAAAAGCGGGTCAACACCGTAAACCTTTTATCGATATCAATTATTTTGACTTTGAATATGGTGCAAATGGCAGGCGCCCCATTGATGTGCAAATGCTCACTTCTACGGTTTATCAAGGGACAACAATGGGCGGTAATCAAACCCTCTTTGGTGTTAACCTCGCTGATGGCCGTATTAAAGGTTATCCCTTAATGGATCCTCGCACCCGCACTGGAAAAATGTATACCGTCAGGTTTGTTCGAGGTAATACAAACTATGGTAAAAACCATTTTCAAAATAACAAAGACGGCACCATCTCAGATCTTGCCACAGGGCTAATGTGGCAGCAAAATGACAATCAACAAGCCATTTCTTGGCAAAGTGCTTTAGAACTGGCTCAAGCTCGTAATAAAGAAAACTATCTGGGCCACAATGACTGGCGATTGCCCAACGCTAAAGAATTACAAAGTATTGTCGATTATAGCCGCTCACCCAGCGCCACACATTCACCGGCGATTAATCCACTCTTTAATGTGACCTCTATTATCGATGAAGGCGGTAAGAAAAACTATCCATTCTATTGGACATCCACAACCCAGCAAAATCAACAAGGTGGCGGATCAGCAGTATATGTGTGCTTTGGTGAAGCATTAGGATTCTTTAAGCCTCCTATGTCAAAAGGGGCACCAAAACTGGAAGATGTCCATGGTGCAGGGGCGCAGCGCAGCGATCCTAAAGTAGGTAAGGCCAGTGATTTTCCACACGGTTTTGGCCCTCAAGGCGATGTGAGACGCATTGACCACTATGTTCGTTTAGTGCGCGATATCAATTAATGTTTTGATTCAACCTAAAGGGCATGTCGCAGCCCTTTAGGTTGAACATTTCTTACTCATATCAGAAACACTTCAAAAAAACTTCAAAAGAGTTCAATAATGGTAAAATTTATCCAATGTCTTACCACCACCAATAACCAAGTTATGACCACTTGCGTCGAGCACAAAATCCCAGCTAAAACTGCTATCTTGCATGTCAAAAAGATGAGTTAACTGCCATTTATTATTTATTTGTTTAAATTGCACCACGACTGGCGTCTTCAATAAAGGTCTATCGAGGTTAATAAATTGACCTTGTGGCACGCTGAAATACAATGAAAGGCCATCTTGAGCTAACGACATTTTTGTAAATACTTTAAAACTTTTTGCGAACTGATAGTTCAATTGCCAATGTCCATTTATTTCATCATAAAAATGTACTTCATCAACTGCAGCCACCGCAAGCCGATGTCCTGTACCATTCAGGCTCAACTGCTCAGCAAAACCTGCCACATGTCCTTCTATCACACCTGTTTGTTGCCAAGTTCCTTTATTCTCATTTGAGTCAATTGATTGAAAGTCATAAATGATTACTCTTTTATCATGTGGATCACTAATAGCGATTCGACGACCATCCTGTGCCAAATCCAAAGACAGCTCAAATAAGGGAACATTACTAAAATCACCCGATAAAGTTTCTTCTAATCGCCACCCTTCATTCACATAACGGTATACATATACTACAGAGCCCAACTGAGCATAAGAAGGATCGATACCCGTCACTAGTAACACTTTGCCATTTTGGCTCAACATCACTTTATGACCAAAATAGGTATCATCTAACTCATAAGTGTTTGCTTCACTGATCCCATTATGCAGCACTTGATTAATCTGCCATGTACCATTTTTATAAGAAAAATGTTTAACAACTCCCGTAGCAGAATGCTTTTGATACTGTAAATCATAAGTTTGATGATCAGGTCGAGAAACGACAAGATTTTGCCCCAAATAATCTAAACTCATGTCAAGATCAATATCACCAGTAAAAGGAAGGCGAGTTTGCAACTGCCAACCAAGAGGATCGCGTTGATATAAATAAACAATATGAATATTATTTTCCGTCGACGCTACATGACCAAGATACGATCTCTCGTAAGACTCACCTATCACTGCCATAACTTGCCCATTACCACTCATCGCCAACTTTGTGCCTAATAGTGCCAAATGACTTTCATTAGGCAAATAATGCTGCCCTATCGCCTGCGTTAATTCATATTCCGTTAGATGAACATAATTACTGGTATAAGTTTTCCCTGCATTTGTAGCAAGTATAAAAAATACAGGCTCATCTGTTAATAAAGCCGCTTTCAAAGATACATTCGCCCCTTGCTCAGTCGTTTTCTCCTCCAAAGGTTGACAAAAACTTTCCGTAGCCAATTGCTCATCATATAAACACACTTGATAATGCACATTGAAGGGTAAATGGCTTTTCCAAAATAATTGAAATTGCTTAGGCCCAATAGCATAAATTTCATCCAGAACAATATCACTTTTTTTGAATGAACTAACAGATTGGGGAGTTAATGGTGATTTCTGATGAACAGATGCTGCATAAACATTAATAGACCCGCTTAACACAAGTGTAGAAATGATGCTAAAGATCAATGTGATACCTTTGCGTAAAACAAGGCAAAACCTAGACACTCTATACATTTGGGACCATCCTTATTTCCATAACCATTTAATAACAGGTATTTTCAAGTGACTTATCCCAAAGGCTAGTGTTAATATTAGGCTTTAATTTATTAGATAAAACATAAACTTAATAGCAAATGAGATGAAGACAATCTATTATATATCTCACAAAAGGCCTATTTGGCTTTGGTCTTAATTTGGTATTAGCTTGGTATTAGTTCCCTATTAATTTATTATCAAAACGGAACCTAGAACATGAAACTACAGAGCTATAAAATAATGTATCGAGGTAAAAGTTGCTCCAACATTCAATCCATGAAATCGATATTAGTACATAAACAATAACAGTAATTATGAATAATACATTTTAACCAGCCAATGAACTCACAACCAAACACTTCCCTAAGGAACATGTTTGGCTGTCATTGGATCTTAACAATAGCGCATCAACTGATATCCCTGTGATACTTAGTGATACTTATTCTGTTTTAAAATTAGACACGCGCAGCGTCAGAGTCTCACCGAGTTTGGCCTGCTCTGTGGCATTTATTTCAACTTCTTTAGACAATCTTGACATCATAGAAGCCGCATCACTAATAGAGACAATGTTACTACTGATATCTTCGGTCACTAAATGTTGCTCTTCTGCGGCACTGGCTATTTGTGTGGCCATATCACGAATTTTCTCAACAGAAATTTCGATATTATCAAACACTATGCTGACTTGCTCAGATAAATCAAGCGCTTGATTAGACTGCATTAAATTAACATCCATGTTTTTTGATACTAACTTTGTTCGCTCTGTTAACATGCCAAGAATATGGTTAATTTCACCTGTTGAGTCTTGGGTGCGTTTTGCAAGGTTTCTCACCTCATCGGCAACAACAGCAAATCCCCGCCCCTGATCACCAGCACGTGCAGCCTCAATTGCCGCATTTAATGCTAACAAGTTCGTCTGTTCTGCAATCCCCTGAATAGTAAGTAAAATATTATTAATATTTTCAGTTTCCTGCTCCAACTCTTGGATCACTTGATTAGATTTTTGAATACTCACACCGAGCTCTTGCACGCTATTAATACTGGTTTTAATGACATCCTTACCATTTTGAGACGCTTTTAGTCCTTCTTGAGACACATCGGCAGTATCTGCACAGTTTTTCGCCACTTCATTAGCAGTCGCCGCCATTTGAGTCACGGCCGTCACCACTTGCTCAATGGCGATCAGCTGCTCTTTAGAAGACACTGCAACTTGAATAGCGCTATCATTAGCACCTTCGGACACACGATGAATATTACCGGCATGATTTTTAATTTCTTGGATCATGTCCTGTGTAGTGGAGATAAATTGATTAAACCAATTAGCTAATTCACCGGTTTCATCTTTACTCTTAATATTTAAGCGGGCGGTTAAATCCCCTTCACCTTCCGCTAACGTTTTCAGCTCTATTTTCACTTCATTGATAGGATCAACAATATGCTTGGCAAAAATCACTGCCAAGAAAACCAATAAAGCAACCAACACACCACTGACAATCACAGTCATCCAAATGAGCTGCTTTGCAGAAGCAAATATTTCATCACTTTGCTTAAAGCCAATAATTTTCCAACCTAATTTGGACGAGTTAACAATATTGGCCATATAGTGCGTACCATTGATATCCAAATCAACGACACCTGACTCTGTCTGTGCAATCCTTTGAAAATAAGGATCCTCAAGCGTCTTTAGTGCTTTAAAATTATTATCAGGATTATTGGCATCAATCAAAATATTGCCATTGCCTTCAACAATCATCAAAAAACCAGTATCACCAAATTTAATTTTTTGAGCCATTTCAGTCAGGGCTTTGACCGAGACATCAATAGCCACCACGCCTTCAAATTCATTTTTTTCATTTTTAAATGATTTTAAGACAGAAACATACACAGCATCATCGGGTTCCCAATAATAACCATCGATACGTTGAACTTGATCCTTACCCTTTTCACCTAACGCAAACCAAGGCTCATTACGAGGATCCCAATTTGCATAGTCTGCTGTACCTGGCCACTCCAAATATTGTCCATCCTTATTCCCCATATAGACAAAACCTAAAGTCGGATTATTTTGACCAACAGCACTGAATAACTCGAAAATTTCTTGCTCTCGACCGCCATTTGCTTTCGCCACTTGAGACGGTTTTCGTGATTCATTGAAATAAGTACTGATCTCCCCCTTATTCGTGGCCCGCACGATATCACTATCAGCTAAAAAAGACACATTGTAACTGAGCACATCAAAAAAATGACTAAATGACTGTTCGATAATGGCAATATCCACACTACTGGTCTGAATAAAGCTCGTTTTAGCATGTTGGATAACATTCTGCGATGTAATAACAGAAACAATTAACACAGGTAATAGTGCAATCGTTAAAAAGACAAATATAAGTTTACTACGGATCGTTAGCATTCAGCTCTCCTGCAATTGCTACGTAAATCATCCGCTTAACTTTAACATATACTTATACTGTAAAACCTAATATTTTAACTTTAAATACAAAATAGTCACAAGAATTTTCAAAGGCAGCAAACAATATTAGATTTCTATCTATTCTCAAAACTTGAATGAAACAAGTTTGTCACCTCTTTAGCTCATTTCGAACGGCCCATAAAGGTAAAATAATCGATAAGTTGCTCTAGCTCTTGCTCAGTTAAATGCAAATGGCTTGGCATTTTTGAATAACGAAACGTCTGTGGATCCCGAATATAGGCTTTAACCATATTACGTGAACGATAGTCCAAAATATTCTGTGGTGCATTAAGATCTGGCCCTATCATACCTCCTTGTTGATCCATAGCATGGCATTGGATGCATTCTTTTTTAAATATAGCAAAACCTTTAAACACCTTACTATTCAGACTTATGCCTTGAGGATAAACCTTAGGGTATTGATTTTCAAACTGTATCACTTCAATTCCTGTTACCTGCCAAGGCCAAGGAAAGCCCAATTCAGATGTTTGTTTTTCCCCCGTCCATACCAAGAAAAAAGGACCCGGATCGAGCTTATTTCCGTGACTTAAGATAGTTTGCCATCCTTGATCGACATCTAAATCTTTATAAACAAGATACCCTCCAGTCTGTTTAAAAATATCCCCGCTAGATATCGTTTTATATCCGTCAGCAGCAATAAAACTAATATCATTACTGGAATTATTTTGCCATTGTTGCCCATATACCCAGTTCAGTATATCTTGAATACGAAAGCCTTCATAATGCTTAACAGTCATTTTGTTTTCAGCATAATAGGGACTTGTGACTTCAATAGAGTGGCTGTTTAAGTTTTTCTGAAGTGTCGATAATAGAACGCTATCCACTGACTGATCATCAACTGAAAAAATTAAACTATCGGCCCCATTAGCCCAACTAAACCGACTCAAACATAACAATAAAAAAAAACCTTCCAGCCATAAAGTGGACTTAAATAGCATTTTCCCTTGGTTCTGATACATGCTCATCCCCTAACAATATCCAAAATGACTGAAAATACCGATTTTCAATCACCTGAATGTCATGACACTTAATAGCTTTCTTTGACACAAATGCTATCTTGGTTAGTATTACCCAAAATCAATAAAGCGCTAGCGATCTGGCACTGACTTAAAGAAAAGCTAATGACAAACAAAGCTTAGCCTTCATAAAAAAGGTGGCCAAATACTTTGGCCACCTTAACAAATATCCTGAATTACACTTCAATATCCATCGCGCTACCCAGCGCCGATAAATGGCTCAATATCTCGGCACTGGCTTTTTCCATTAAATCTAAATATTGAACCGCTTTGGCTTCATCACCTTGCTCAAGGGCATCCAAGGCTGAAATACCGTTTTGATGCAAGGCCACATGGGGCTTTTCTAATGCTCTGAAATAAGGCAAAGACGAATATTTCTCAGCACCTTCCCCTTGATAATACCACTTTCCTAAACGGCACATAGTATGATCGGCAAAATCACTCATGGTTTTATTCGACATGCCTAGCATGACTTTATACACTTCAAGCTTCCAAACAATATGATCCATTTTCACAGTCTGAATAAAACTTTTTGCCGTCGTATTACTGATCACTGCGTACATTTGCTGAGAAACAGAAACCACTTCTTTCGTTGTACTTTGGATCGACTCAGAATTTTCTCTCACATTTAAGCTATTTGTACCAACATCACCAATACCTTCTACAACACTGTCCATCCCTTGATTAATTTGAGTAATAAGAGAAGCAATTTCATTGGTTGCATCCGCTGAACGTTTTGCCAGCGCACGAACCTCATCAGCCACCACAGCAAAACCTCGCCCTTGCTCACCAGCACGAGCCGCTTCAATCGCAGCATTTAGCGCGAGCAAATTTGTCTGCTCAGTGATCCCTTGAATTAAATTAATAAAGCCATTAATACCTTCCGTTACACTCTTTAAATCGGCAATGGAACCAGAGACTTTATCGGTATCAGTATTGATTATTGAAGTCGCATCGACAGTCGTATGTAGCAGCTCAATGATATTATCAAATAATGAGATAGACCCCTTAAAATCATCGCGTTTGAGCACCAAAGAATTTGCTGAATCAGCAATTTCCTCTCGAACCCCGATAATCATTTCAGCAGAGTTCAACCACAATTCATTGAGACCTTGTTGATGGGTTAACGCTTGCTTGCCTTCTGATACCTTTTGGGCCAACTCGTCACTATTATTCGTTTTACTGGCCAATTCTTGTTTTAAAAAGGCAATCTCTTTAACTTGCTCTCTATTGATACGCTCAAGCTCTGCAATTTTTTTTGTACTTCGAAAAAACATTTCAATATTATCTCTATAGGATTTAAGCTATTCACTCACTAAGCTCAACAAATACACTGCAACACATAATACAATCAAACACTCAGTGTTTGGCACAACTCCAGTGGTTATGAAAGGTAAAAGCCCTAAAACTCAACGAGCCTTCCTTTGTTATTATCAGTTGAAAAAAATGTTGAAAATCAAAATAATCTAGTTATATCAACATTCTATATTTTTATTCCATATAATCCCTTAAATACTCATTTTTATAGCCTAAAAAAGTTAGTCTGTCAGGCTATCATATTTTTATAACTAATTAATTAATAGGTGAAATATGAATCATCATTGCTTAGAATGAGCATGACACCAACCACAGACAGCCACGACTTGAAAGAATGCCATCAGGCTGTACTTGAGTCATGCTATTAGAAGTATAAGCGACCAAAAAAAACCAGAACTCGAACAAAAAATTATCAAATTTAACAAAAAAAACCATAACAATCCTTTGTCACGAGCCATTCAGGCTCTAGATCATTATTATGTAAGATATTTTTTCACAAAAAATAAAAATAATTAAGATAAAAATACTGATATTGAAATCAAAGTCACATAAATATCCACTTAACTTTAGTTGACTATAGAGAAAGCCATTCTTTAACCGTTACCCCCCTAAACTTCAAGCGATATAGCTAAATCAATACCGCCCTCACCACAAGACTATTTCGCAGACTCTGACTCACAACCCCTCAATCCAATCATAACTAAGCCATAACTAAGCCATAGCAGCGCTTTTGAAACACATTCTCCATTAAGGTTAAAAACCTGTCACTGACACATCTAATTGGGCTAAATTTAACACTCACTCTTGTTAAAAAGAGTCGATATTTACGACTTAAAAAACTTCTAGTCCCAGATCATTGTATTGCACCCTGACCTATTGTACTCTTCGCACCATAAATAAAATAAATAATAACTTAAACGTGGACTTAATACTTTTGTCTGTTTTTTTTACCCATATAAAATCACAGTGTCCCAATAGATTATTCACTCTAATTAGAGTGATAAACATTCGATAGCGGCAAAACACAAACAATCAAAAATAAATAGCACATGTAATGGATAATAAACAGGCCGCAATGAAAGCTAAGCACCCCAATGCCACAACGACACCTGAAATGAGAACCTTCATTCAAGAGTCAACATTAAGCGTAAAACAGCTAGCCAAAGTACTTAACATCAGTGAAGCCACAGTGCGCAAATGGCGTAAAAGAGATTCGATTAATGATGGCTCAACAACTCCTCATCATCTCAATACCACACTCACTCCACTACAAGAATTTGTCGTTGTGGGGCTACGCACACAACTAAAAATACCGCTGGACAAGCTATTAAAAGCCACTCAAACCTTTATTAATCCATATGTGTCCCGTTCAGGTCTCGCTCGATGTCTTAAACGCCATGGTGTCTCTCAATTAAAAACGGTTTCTCAAAGTGCATTACGTGAAAACTATTGCAATCAATTACCACTAATGAAAGACAGTCATTTAATGACCTACACACTCAATTCGAAAACATTGGCACAAACCTTAGGTTTGCCAAGTGCTAATGGTCGCGATGTCGTTCAAGTGGTGTCTATTGTTATTCCAGCTCAATTGGGGCATTTACCGCATCCAGCCGAAGATGATGAATGTGCAGCACCTTTCGAACAAACTATTGATACCAGTCAACCTAGCTGTGTTTTTGTCGGTACCGATCCCACAAGCAACTGGCTATATCTCGATATTTATCAAGGCTGCCACAAACAAGCAGCTAAACGCTACATGACTTATGTGCTTAAATCAGGGCCCTTTCATTTACGTCGATTATTATCCCGTAATTATCGTATTTTCTTGAAGCAATTCCCCGATATGGCCAACACTCGCCAAAGCCCACTGTCTCACACAACGAATTCTAACATCGACGCAGACAGCTCTGCGATCACTGGAGACTCAATATGAGCTCAAAAAAAGATAACCCAACAAATGAGAAACACATGGATCCCCGTTTAAATAAACGATTAAAAGATACGCCCATTGCCATTGTCGGTATGGCCAGTTTATTTGCGCATTCACGCTATTTAGATCAATTTTGGGATCTCATCAGTGATCAAATTGATGGCATTACCGATGTACCATCAAGCCATTGGCAGGCTGAAGATTATTTCGATACCAATAAGAGTGCTCCTGATAAAACCTATTGCAAACGAGGGGGCTTTTTACCCGAAGTCGACTTCAACCCCATGGAATTTGGCCTGCCACCTAATCTTTTGGAACTAACCGATACTTCACAATTGTTGTCTTTATTGGTCGCAAAAGATGTCTTAGCCGATGCCGGGATCACTAATACATCAGATAAAAGTCATATTGGCATCACATTAGGTGTCGGTGGCGGTCAAAAAATCAGCCATAGTCTAGCCACTCGTTTACAATATCCTGTTCTGAAAAAAGTGTTTAAAGAAAGTGGCATCAATGATAAAGACAGTGAAATGTTGATCAAAAAGTTCCAAGATCAATTTGTTCACTGGGAAGAAAATTCGTTTCCCGGCTCATTAGGCAATGTCATTGCAGGTCGAATCGCTAATCGATTCGATTTAGGTGGCATGAATTGCGTGGTGGATGCTGCCTGTGCGGGCTCTTTAGCCGCCATGCGAATGGCCATTAGTGAACTGGTTGATGGTCGTAGCGATATGATGATAACAGGTGGCGTTTGTACTGATAACTCACCTTACATGTACATGAGCTTTTCTAAAACTCCTGCCTTTACCACCCAAGAAGTTATTCAACCTTTTGATATTAACTCCAAAGGTATGATGATAGGTGAAGGCATAGGTATGGTCGCCTTAAAACGCTTGAAAGATGCTGAAAGAGATAACGATAAAATATACGCCGTGATTAAGGGCGTGGGCTCCTCATCCGATGGTAAATTTAAAAGCATCTATGCTCCAAGACCCGAAGGTCAAGCAAAAGCACTTAAGCGCGCCTATGATGATGCAGGCTTTGCCCCTCATACACTGGGATTAATCGAAGCTCACGGGACAGGCACTGCGGCAGGAGACGTAGCAGAGTTCAATGGATTAAAAAGTGTCTTTAGTGAAGCTTGTGATAAAAAACAACATATTGCATTAGGCTCAGTAAAATCGCAAATTGGCCATACGAAATCCACGGCCGGTACCGCTGGACTTATCAAAGCGGCATTAGCACTGCATCATAAAGTGCTTCCCCCTACCATTAATGTCTCTCAGCCTAACCCCAAACTGAACATTGAAGACTCGCCTTTTTATCTCAATACGCAAACGCGCCCTTGGTTGCCTAGAGCGGATGGCGCTCCAAGGCGAGCAGGTATCAGCTCCTTTGGGTTTGGCGGCACTAACTTTCATTTTGTATTGGAAGAATATCAACAAGAACATAAAAGACCTGAGCGAGATGAAAAAAGTAACCTTGTCAATGGCTACCGTCAGCGCCGAGTGCCACAAACGTTTTTATTTAGCCAACCCACTCGCGATTCGCTTATCGAGCAATTAACCCAAATATTGGCCGATGCGAAAAAAAATCATCACGCCATTCATTCTATGGCTGAGACCTACTCCTTTAGAAAACTTAAGTCCACACATCCTCGAATAGGTTTTGTTGCCAATAACCATCAAGATTTGATTGAAAAACTCATCCTAGCTATCGGTGAACTCAATCAAAATAAAATGACCCACTGGACCTTACCCCAAGGCATTAGTTTTCGCGCCAAAGCCTTAGTCGACAATCATAAAGATGATACTCAGGCTTCAGCCAAAGTCGCCGCTCTTTTTGCTGGACAAGGCAGTCAATATACGAATATGGGCTTAGAACTGGGCTGTCACTTTCCTGAAGTTCGCCAGCAATTTACTCTAGCCGACAATGTATTTGGCCAGCACAATCTTGATCCTGTCTCACAACAAGTCTTCCCTCGTCCTGTGTTTAATAAACAAGACGAGAAAGCGCAAACAGTTAATCTCACTCAAACACTTTATGCTCAAAGCGCTATTGGTGCACTCTCGATGGGGCAGTATGACTTACTGACTCACGCAGGATTCAATGCCGATATAGTCGCAGGGCATAGTTTCGGTGAGCTCAGTGCCTTATGCGCCGCAGGTGTCATTAAGCGTGACGACTATTATCAACTGGCTTTTGCTCGTGGGCAAGCCATGTCTCAAATTCCTCAAGGCATGGATGCTGGCAGTATGGCCGCCGTGATTGCTCAGCAAGCGGGCTGTTTGCCTCAAATTCAAGGCTGTCTAAAGGATATTCAAGGCGTTGACATTGCCAATTTTAATTCGCCAACTCAATTTGTCATTGCAGGTGAAAAACAGGCTTTAGAAAGTGCGACACAAGCGCTCAAAAGCTTAGGCTTTAAGGTGATTACATTGCCCGTTTCAGGGGCATTTCACACACCACTAGTCGCCCATGCTCAAGCCCCCTTTGCAAAAGCCATTGATAAAGTCAGTTTCACTAAACCTCAACGACTGCTTTTTAGTAATAGCACAGCAAAAGCCTACACTAATAACGCCAACAGCATCAAAGCGAGCTTTAAACAACATATGTTGCAAGCTGTCAATTTTAGCCAGCAAGTTGAAGCCATGTATCATGCTGGTGCGCGGGTGTTTGTGGAATTTGGTCCTAAAAGCACACTACAAAAACTTGTATTAGAAACTTTAGCCGACAAAAAAGATGAATGCTGCGTTGTGAGTGTTAACCCCAAAGCCAGTTTCCATCATCACCAAAACAGCGATCAACAATTGCGTCAAGCGGCCATTGAAATGGCTGTTGCAGGGATCACTTTAGAGACTCTGGATCCTTACCAAGCCCCTACACGCCAGCCTGAAAAAGTCACGCCCATGACCATCAAGTTATCGGCAACAAACTACATCAGTCAAGGGACTCAGAACAAAATGGCGCAATCATTAAGCTCTGGTAAAATTTCACCCGAAATTCAAATTCAAGATAGGATCATTGAAAAAGAAAAAGTGGTTGAAGTTAAAAAGATTATCGAAGTAGATAAAAAAGTTGACGTTAACCAAGAAGCTAACCAAGCAGAAATAAAAGCCGTAGGCCAAGGGGTTAACCCAAGCGTTCATTCCCCCGTGACGCAAACGACACACACGACTACACAGCAAGCGAAAATCAATCCTCAATTAAAGAGTCAAAGCGCCGTGCCCAACGATAATTCAGCATTAAGCCAATTTTTTGCCGCCCAGCAACAAACAGCCCAGTTACATCAGACCTTCTTGACCATTCCGCAGCAATATAATGAGACTGTGACCCATATGATGGCTGAGCAAGCTAAAATGGCCAATGCTGGCGTGGATATTCCAGCAGCACTGGAACAATCTATGGCACAATTCCATCAACATCAAGCAGACACGCTAAAAAACCATGCGCAATACTTAAACTTACAGAGCCAAAGTAATCAAGCCGTACTGAACTTGATAAAGCAAGACCAAACCTTGCCTCATCAAAGCCCAAGTACTCTAAATGAAAGTAATCTAAATGAAAGTAATCTAAATGAAAGTAATCTAAATGAGAACGCTCTAAACCAAAACGATTCAAGCACACCAGTCCCAATAAATGAGCCTATTGTTCAACAAGATATCGTGCAAACAAGCGCTCAAGAATACAGTATAAAAGCATACGATAACCCTAGCACTCCAACAATCGCTTCTACACAAGAACCACTCAAGCAAGCCCTTTTCGAGGCAATACCAGCTCATCAGGCGCTCAGCACCAATAAACTTAATATTACAGACATTCAAACTTGCATGCTGAGTGTCGTGAGTGACAAAACGGGTTACCCAGTAGAGATGCTCAACCTTGAAATGGACATGGAAGCAGACTTAGGCATAGACTCCATTAAACGCGTGGAGATCCTCGCCTCAGTGCAAGACAAACTGCCAGAACTGCCTGAGCTCAATCCCGATGATTTAAGTGAATGTCGAACACTCGGTGAAATTGTCACTTACCTAAATAGCCAAAGCACTAGCACTAGCACTAGCACTAGCGCCAGCATACAGGCAACAAGCCAGAGCATTAAAATTGTTGAGCAAACGGCAGACATTCAAACTTGCATGCTGAGTGTGGTGAGCGACAAAACCGGTTACCCCGCAGAGATGCTCAACCTTGAAATGGATATGGAAGCCGACTTAGGCATAGACTCCATTAAACGCGTGGAAATCCTCGCCTCAGTGCAAGACAAACTACCCGAACTGCCAGAGCTCAATCCCGATGATTTAAGTGAATGCCGCACGCTAGGTGAAATTGTTACTTACTTAAATAGCCAAAGCCCTAACACTAACACTAGCACTAGCACTAGTATTCAGGCTACACGCCAGAGCAGTGACATAGCTGATATTCAAATTTGCATGCTGAGTGTCGTGAGTGACAAAACTGGTTACCCAGTGGAGATGCTCAACCTTGAAATGGACATGGAAGCCGACTTAGGCATAGATTCCATTAAACGGGTGGAGATCCTCGCCTCAGTGCAAGATAAACTGCCGGAACTGCCAGAACTTAATCCCGATGATTTAAGTGAATGCCGAACTTTAGGTGAAATTGTCACTTACCTAAGCTTACAAAATAATGGCTCGCAAAGTGATAGTAGCCAAAATTTGAATAACCAGAGCTTCAATAACCCAAGTATAAATAGCCAAATTGATAGCACAAATGCGAGCGTGTCTGGCACCAGCATGCAGGAACCCCATCAGAGCATTGAAATGGCAGACATTCAAACTTGTATGTTGAGTGTAGTGAGTGACAAAACCGGTTACCCCGCAGAGATGCTCAACCTTGAAATGGACATGGAAGCCGACTTAGGCATAGACTCCATTAAACGGATGGAGATCCTCGCCTCAGTGCAAGACAAACTGCCCGAACTACCAGAGCTCAATCCCGATGATTTAAGTGAATGCCGAACTTTAGGTGAAATTGTCACTTACCTAAGCTTACAAAATAATGGCTCGCAAAGTGATAGTAGCCAAAGTTTAAATAGCCAAAACGATAGCACAAGTGCGAGCGTGTCTGGCACCAGCATGCAGAAATCCCATCAGAGCATTGAAATGGCCGACATTCAAACTTGTATGTTGAGTGTAATGAGTGACAAAACCGGTTACCCCGCGGAGATGCTCAACCTTGAAATGGACATGGAAGCAGACTTAGGCATAGATTCCATTAAACGGGTGGAAATCCTCGCCTCAGTGCAAGATAAACTGCCCGAATTGCCAGAGCTCAATCCCGATGATTTAAGTGAATGCCGCACGCTAGGTGAAATTGTTACTTACTTAAATAGCCAAAGCCCTAACACTAACACTAGCACTAGCACTAG
>NZ_CANLZC010000036.1 GCF_947495455.1 uncultured Shewanella sp.
CGACATTTCTCACATCGCTGTGAGTCAACGCGGAGAGTGATGACCTATATGGATATAGGGAATGCCATTGATGCAGGATGCAGATTGATGGACTCGAAGCTGGGCTTTTTCAGAGTACATGTTTTATTTCTGTACTATTTCTGTACTTTGTTTTTAAGACTTGAAGAATATCAAACCAAAGTATATGAATTAAAATAACAATTCTTAATCTTTTTGGAATATTTTAAATAGCCTGCTATTTATCATAGTGACATTAAATTCATACTTAAAGGGCTTCTTTGTCGAATAACCGAGGTGAAGAGTTGCTTTAAAAAACAGAGTATTTAACGTCAAATTTATGAAAAAATTAATAATTGCTGCAATGTCTCTATTACCACTAACAGCATTATCCGCTGCGCATGACGAGTGGTCTGCTGCTGATCAAGCCTGTTCAGAATTGGCAAGGTTTTATGATTACAATGGCTATTATAGTGATATAAAAGTGCAGGTCGCGAAGAAATACAAAAAAGACATTTATATGTGTAAATTCAGTGTGCACGATCTTGATAAAGAGAGAGTGGGGCACTTATATCAAGATAAAAGCTCTTTTTATGCGATTTATGATGTGGCGACTGGTACTCAAACTAAATTGGATTAAATGAAGACCAGTTGATTTAGTCTATATCAACTGGATTGAAAATAATTAGGCTGATACTGAAGGATCTTCGAGGATCTTTTCGATAATAGGTTTGTTTGCGTCTGGAAAGTTGTAGTTTAGCAGCTCACTTTTGTCGACCCAGATGATTTCTTGTGCTTCTAATCCGGTGGCGATACCTTCAAAGTCTTTTACCCAGTGAATATCAAGTTTGACTTGTTTGTCTGGGTAATTGTGACTAATTTCCATTAATGCTTGTGTTTCTTTAATATTAATGCCGATCTCTTCTTTTAATTCTCGACTTAAAGCTTGAGTGACAGTTTCACCTTGCTCAACTTTCCCTCCTGGAAACTCCCATTTTCCACCTTGATGTAAATGTGCATGACGTTTAGCGATTAAGATCTGTTGTGCTTCATTGACAATCACACCAACAGCAACATGTATTCTATTATTCATATAATTTGGTTTTAGTCTTGTTTAAAAAAATTGGCTTCATCGTAACCTAGGCCATCTAATGTCTCGGGATCAAACTCAGGTTTTACGGGAATGCTATGTTTCTCTGAAGCCCAATCACCCAAATCAATGAGTTTACAACGTTCACTACAAAAAGGTTTAAACGGTGAGCTATCATTCCAATTGACAGTATCTTGGCATGTTGGGCAGGTAACGGTAAGTGGCATATTTCGTTAAACTCAATAATCGCTAAAAGATCTTGAAGAGTATTATACCTAAAATAACTCAAAAAGACCTTTTAACTATTTATTGTAGGCGATTGACTTTTACGAGGAAGCAATCACTTGTTATTAATTAGCAAGCTGCTAATTGAAAAGGAATATTTTCATTGGCATGTTTTTGACTATCAAATTGCATAAAATGAATCGCGTAGCGATTTTTATGCCCGCTAATTGTAGGATAACATTGATTTTTGGGACTCAATTTGATGCGAACTAATGAAAGTGGCCGCTCACTGTGAGCCTGAAAAAAACCATCGTGGGCGGAGCACTCTTCATAATGGCTGGATTGTCTGGTGATGGTTAAAAGTAACTTGATGGGTGTTAATAGATCGGAGAATTGCTCTTTCCAGCCAAGGTATTCAGCTTGTCTTTGTTCCCAAGGCTTTTCAAGCCAAAAGTGCAACTGAGGTAGGTCAAAATTACAGCAAGCACCTGGCATGTTATATCTCTGTCTTAGCGTGCTGAGAAAACGATCATTTTTTATATTGAGGCCTGGTCGTTGTGCTATTTTGAGCTTATTACGACTTTCTTTGAGTGCGGCAATAGGATCGGAGATAGTATCGATAACAGGTACCCCATCAATTGACCATTGTGCTAGTTGTCTGTCGATATCTTTTAAGACTTCTCCACTATAGTCACAACGCTCAGTTAGCTCACATAGGGAGAACAAAGGATCAAAACACCGTGCCTGATGATCCTCAACTAAGTTTTGTTGTAATTGTTGATCTAGGTACTCTAGACGTAAATAGCCACGTATTTTTTCATTTAATGGGTGTTCAAAAATGAGTGTATTCATGATGTATGCTCTGCACTGTTTGCCAACTTCAAATATTGGTTATGCAATTGTGCTACTTGTTCCTTGAGTGCAGATTGAGGTCCTTGGTTGTTGATAACATCATGCGCTTTTGACAGCTTTTCATTTCGGCTCATTTGGCTAGCGATGATATTGTCTATTTGTTTTTCACTTACATTATCTCTAAGCTGAGTGCGTTTCTTTTGTTGTTCTTCTGATAAATCAACAAGTAAAGTGCGATTAACTTTCTTGTCTAAACCATTTTCAAACAGCAATGGTGCAATCATTATGCAATAAATGGAATGAGCTTGTGTCATTTGCTGTTGCATTTCGATGCGGATCATTGGATGCAATAAAGCATTTAGCCATTGGCGTTCTGATGGATGATTAAAAATAGTTTCTCTTAATAGACTTCTATTGAGTTCACCTGTTTCTAATAACATATCATTGCCGAAGTGTGCGCAAATTTGAGCTAATCCTGTTGATCCTTTCTCAACAACTTGTCTTGCTATCAGATCCGCATCAATAAGGCAGATCCCAAGCTCAGCAAAAAGGTTGGCAACAGTTGTTTTACCGCTTCCTATTCCACCTGTTAAGCCTACTATAAATTTTGACATAATTATTATTCTTATTGTGATTATTATCGTGATAAATAAGACAAGTATCCATTGAGTATCGGTTCGCCCCAGATCATGGCTATCCAGCCTGCAATGGCAAGATAAGGTCCGAAAGGAATGGCTTGATGATATTTTTTTCGCTTTATTAATATCATTATTATGCCTATTGTTGCACCAATTACCGAGGATAATATGAGAATAATAGGAAGCATTTGCCAGCCAATCCAAGCCCCCAGTACTGCTAAGAGCTTAAAGTCACCGTATCCCATCCCTTCTTTATTCGTCAGTAATTTAAATCCCCAAAAGACAAACCACAAGCTAAGGTAACCGACTATTGCGCCAATAATGGAACTTGATAACGAAACAAAACCCATGTTTATATTAACAATAATACCTAACCAAAGGAGTGGCAAGGTAATTTGATCTGGAAGTAACATTTCATCAAGATCGATACAGGTGAGTACGATCAAACTCAATGTGAAAATACTGGCAAAAATGAAGAGATTAGTTGGGCCAAAATGCCAAGCTAAGGTACCGATCAGTACTGCACTTGTCGCTTCAATAAGGGGATAGCGAGTGGATATCGGAGTTTTGCATTGCACACATCGCCCTTTTAGCATTAGCCAGCTAAGTACTGGAATATTGTGATAAGGTTTGATGTCTGTATGACAGCTGGGGCAACTGGATGGAGGAACGGCTAAATTATAGCGAGGTGGGTACTTATCTATTGAACGGGCTAAATCTTGTGAGTGCTGCTTGAAAATAGCGGGATGATATTGGGCGAGGTACTCGTTACATTCTTGCTGCCACTGTCTTTTCATCATCACAGGTAAACGGTGGATGACAACGTTTAAAAAGCTGCCCAAAATGGCGGCAAAGATACAGCTAATTGTAATAAAAAGCCAAGGATATTGATTGAGTAGCGCTACAAATTCGGTCATTATTTTCTTATGTCTATCTTGTGATCATTCTAATATGGGTTGCCATGATTTATTTTTAACTGAGTTTTGGAGCACTTTAGAGCAAGTTAGCTGACGATTTTTCCCATTTGAAAAATAGGTAAATACATAGCCACAATTAAGCCGCCGACTAAAGTGCCGATGACAACCATCATGACAGGCTCAATTAAACTGGCGAGACCATCTACGGCATCATCGACTTGCATTTCATAAATATTGGCAACTTTATTGAGCATATTGTCTAAAGAGCCTGATTCTTCACCAATCATGACCATTTGAACCAGCATATCAGGAAATAAGCCTGTGGTATGCATCGCAGTGTTCATTTGCATACCTGAAATCACTTGTTCTCGCATTTTTAAAACGCCACGGCGGTATACGGCATTGCCTGACGCACCTGCTGCAGACGCCAATCCATCAATGAGTGGCACACCTGCGCCAAAGGTCGTGGCCAGTGTTCTGGCAAAACGGGCCATGGCGGCTTTATGAAGAATTTGACCTATGACAGGTATTTTTAATATAAGGGCATCAAGTTTATCCCTAAAAAGTGATGAGTTACGATGCAGTCGTATTAATATAATACTGCCGATAATAACGCCTATGAGGATAAAGTGCCAAGAGGCTTGTAGGCCTTTCGATATGTGAATAACAACTTGTGTAAATGCGGGTAACTCGGCACCAAAGCCATTAAATATTTCCTCAAATTGTGGTACCACAAACAAGAGCAACATTGAGGTGACAGCAATAGCCACTATGACGACAGTGATAGGGTAAAATAAGGCCTTCTTTATTTTTGATTTTAATTGCTCAGCTTTTTCTTTATAAAGCGCGATGCGATCAAATACCGTTTCAAGCGCACCAGCATGCTCTCCTGCAGCCACTAAATCGACAAATAGATCATCAAAATAAAGTCGATGGGTGCGAAGTGCATCTGAAAGAGGAGTTCCCGATTGAATATCATCAAGGATCTGTCCAAGTAGCTCACGCATTTTTATTTTTTCATGCCCCCTTGCAATAAGCTCAATGCTAGTCACTAATGGTACGCCTGCGGTGAGCATAGTGGCAATCTGTCGAGTCATCATGGCAATATCCATGGCTGTGACTTTAGGGGGCGGAAGTTTAAAAAGGGGTTTAGATTGCCGATGAACGCGTTTAGGGGTGATGCCTTGAGATTTTAATTTACTGCGAATTTCCGCCATGCTGCTGCCGCGTAAATGGCCAGAGACTTTGTCACCTTGTTTATTGAGCCCTTGCCATTCATAAAGGGTAATTTTGGGGGCGGGTTTTGACTGCTGTTTAGCACTGAGGCTATTAGTTGTACTCATGGTATTGCCTTAAGTACTCTGTGTGACGCGATTAATTTCAGCAAGGCTAGTGACACCTTCTATGACTTTGAGTAATCCTGATAAGCGTAAGTCTTGCATGCCTTGGCGTTTAGCTTGATTGACAATATCGAGAGAATTGCCTCCTTGCATGATAGTGTCGGCAATGGCATCAGACATAGGTAACATTTCATAGATCCCTACACGCCCTTTATATCCTCCCGCACAATGTTCGCATCCTATGGCTTGAAAGCACTGCACGCCTTGCTGTACTTGTGCTTGAGTAAAGCCTAAGCTCAGTAACTCCTGCTTAGGGATCACTTCTTCTTGTTTACAGTGTGGACAGAGACGTCTTGTCAGCCGCTGAGCAATAATGAGTGAAACAGAGCTGGCAATATTGTAACCTGGCACGCCCATGTTAAGCAGGCGTGTGAGGGTTTCTGCAGCCGAGTTCGTGTGCAAGGTAGATAGCACTAAATGGCCTGTCTGAGCGGCTTTTATGGCAATTTCAGCGGTTTCAAGATCGCGGATCTCCCCAACCATGATGACATCCGGATCTTGACGTAAGAAAGAGCGCAACGCCGAGGCAAAAGTGAGCCCAGCCTTGAGATTGATATGCACTTGATTTACGCCTTCAAGATTGATTTCAACGGGATCTTCGGCGGTAGAGATATTGCGCTCCTGAGTATTGAGTTTATTAAGGCCAGTATAAAGAGAGACGGTTTTGCCAGAGCCTGTGGGGCCTGTGACTAAGATCATGCCCTGGGGTTTGGCGAGCATGGTTTGGTATAAGTGTTTTTGTTTATCATCAAAGCCGAGTTTTTCAATACCTAACTGGGCCGAAGAAGAGTCGAGAATACGCATAACGATTTTTTCACCCCAGAGGGTGGGTAAAGTGCTAACCCTGAAATCGATAGCGTGTGTTTTCCCTCGTTTGTTATGCTGATCTTTTAGGGGAGTGAGACTGAGCTTGATGCGGCCATCTTGTGGTAGACGTCGCTCGGCAATATCCAGTTTTGCCATGACTTTTAAACGGGCTGCAATGCGCGCTGCAAGCGCCACAGGTGGCTCGGCAATGAGGTGTAAAATGCCATCAATGCGAAATCGTATACGATAGCTATGCTCATAAGGCTCAAAATGCAGATCTGAGGCGCCTTTATGTATGGCTTTAGCTAAAGTGTTATTGAGATAAACCACAATGGGCGCATCATCTTTTGTATCGTCAGCAATATCTTGCTCATCATCGCTTTGAGCAACGTGAGCATTATTATCAAAGGCATCTAAGTTGAGTAAGGCTTCCTCATCGACTTGGCTTAAATAATGGTTTTCTATGTCCAGATCCAATAAGCGATTGATGCTGAGTGTGAGCTTGTCTTCTTCAACTAAAATGGCCTCAGTATGCATGCTGGCGCTGAATTGAAAATCCTCTAGTGCGGCAATATTAGTGGGATCTGACATGGCTAAATACAGGCGGTTATTTTTCTTGTACAGAGGTAAGCAATTATGTTTTTCAATGAGTTTTTTATTAAGAATGTCATCATCTAAGCTGTCGAGTTTTAGCTCATTGAGATCATATAAAGGGGTGCCGTATTCTTGATGTAACACTTGGGCGATATCATAAGCACTCATGAGTTCATGGTGCACTAAATAACGGATCAGGTTTTGTTGCTCCGCTTTTGCTTGCTGCTGGGCTTGGGTGAGTGATGCTTCTTCAATGAGTTTATGACGAATAAAGAGGCCAGCAAGGCCAGAAAAAGTGTTTGCTTTATTGCTAGTTGGAGTCAGTCGAGTGTGAGCGCTAAGATTATTTGAGGTAGCGGTTTGTGTTGAATTAATCGCGGAAGTGGGCATTGATTAATACCTGTTATTTTGTATTAAAAGCTCAAATATTGGCTTGTAAAGCGATAGAGCCAATATTTGAGTGATGAATTAGTAACTATTCAGATTCACCTCCACCTTCACCTCCACTTTCACTTTCTGGTGCATCCGCACCTGAACCTTCTTGGCATTGACCATCATCGGCAGCAGCATCTTCACTACTTGCTACAGAGGTATAGGTTAATATACCAGTATCTGAAATATGTGCCGTAACGATACAAGTGCCTTCATTAAACATTAAATTACCACCACTACCTTCAGAAAGTGTTGCTGAAACAGTGAGTTTATCACCATCTTCATCATCAGCTGCTATCTCTTCAGCAAGTGAAGAACAGCCAATTCCTGACTGCACACAACTCACAGCTTTAGTTGCATAAGAAGCCACACCTTTCATCGCTGCTGCGCCATGAGCGGACGCGGTGTAATCTCGATAGGCAGGTAGAGCCACGGCGGCGAGAATACCGATAATGGCGACCACTATCATGAGCTCAATAAGTGTAAAGCCTTGCTGGCGATGGGCTTGTGTATGAGTACGCTTGTGTTTTAAATCAGGCTCTAAATCAGGTGCTAAATCAAGCTGAATGCCATTGTCAGTAGCAGATGTTTTGATGGCGCAATGAGAATGATCAGGTGTGATCTTCCTGTCATCCGTGACGTGTATACTCATAGTTCTCTCTCCAGTTACATTAGCTTCACTGTGTCAGTGAGCGGGTTACTCTGAATCAAGGCTTAGCTCGATATTCATGCTTGTATTCCACTTAAGTAGGTAACAAGCACTTGGAATAGTATAAAGGTAGTACAAAAAGAGAAATATTGAACAATTTTATTTATCTAATTGAGCATTCAAAGTTGATCCATTGGCTTTGAAAATTCATTGATGGACGCACACTTAGTTATAAGATTTAGTAGGTATAAGAGTTAGTTATAGCTATAAGATTTAGCTATAAGTTTGAATTGATAGTCAATAGCTATTGTTATATTTGATAGAGGAGAATTTATTACACTCTATTACACTAGAATGAGGAGCGTAACATGAGGGGCATAGAGGTGAAAGGATATGTGCTCATTTTTTATCTGTGATATTCAGCTTGATGGCTAATATTAATTCTTGTTGAAAATTTGCTGAGTTTACGTCTTTTATGAAGTGAATTTATTAAAAATAATAAATCAAGGTTATTCATTAAACAATAAATAAGTCATTGAAACGATTCAGACAGAAAATAGAGTAGGGATAGAGAAAAAAAGTCATTAAATTAGGTCACTAATATTAATAAACAGAAGAATGATGTGATGAAATTTAAACTGCTTTTCATGTTATTGATGATGTGTGTGTCTTTGCCCAGTATGGCACGGCCTGGCGATAATCGGCCTTTTGAAGCTGATCCTCATTGTGGGCCGCGTTGTGGTGGCTTAAATGGTGGTGGCTCAAATGCGGGGTTTTATATTGGGACTGAGCTGGGATATTCCAATAATAGTCAAACCAATGCCTCTTACCAAAGTATCGATAATGCAGAGTTAAACTTGTTTGGTTCTGATAATCTTGGTGGCCGTTTGTTTGCGGGTTATCGATTCGATCAAAATTATGCTTTTGAAGTGGGTTATAACAATACCGTTGATATGAGTGGCAATGCGACTTGGGGTGATAATAGCGCTCAATGGCATTATCAAGTGCAAGGTATCGATGGTAGTTTTATTTATAACTACCCACTGGCCAATCATTTTAGTGCGTTTGCGAAAGCGGGATTAGGTATTTATTATGCCGATGTCCATGATGAATATGTATTGTCGGATGCGGTTATCGATAAAAATCAGACTCGTGTTGTGGGTATTGCGGGAACGGGAATCGAGTATAACTTTAGAAATCATGTGGGATTGGGATTATCGGCAACTTATCAAACGGCGAATGATTACATTCCGGCCAATACCTTAATCGGTGTGCGTGCTTCTTATCGTTTTTAGCTTGGTTCTGGCAAGGCTAAGCTGATATTGATGTCATTAGAGCAGGTTCATTTAGCTTTTTATTGATTTTTTATTGACTTTTTATCATCAATTAAGGCGTATTAAGGTCAATGTAGCTCAAATACCACTATAGTTTGTTCATAAGAACGAGCCAGTGGAGAGCCATATGCAGAGTGTTAAGACTGTTTTATTATCCTTAAGCCTTATATTGACGTCTATGAACCTCGGTGCCGTTACGCCTGAAAATAGTCATGATTTCATAGATTCATTGATTGAATACCATGATTCTGGTCAGTACTTGTATGAATTAACTATGGTGGTGGAAGAGGCCGAAAGAAATTTGCGAGAGCAAGTTGAGCAAAAGTACAGTGAACCTCAACAGTTTGCGGTTGTGTTTGACGTCGATGAAACTATGGTGTCAAATTATGACAATATTAAACAGTACTTAAATGATTTTTTAGTCAATATGGCATTGTTGCACGACGGTAAGACAGTCACTATGTCCTATAACAATAAAATAGCACCTCGTGTTATTCCGCCTGTTCAACGGCTTTTTAATGCGGTTAAAAGTCATGGTATCAGTATATTTATTATTACGGGCGATCAAGAAACCTATCGCCCATTTGCGACGCAAAAATTAACCCATTTAGGCTACAGTGGCTGGAAAGCGCTATATATGAAGCCTAGCGACTATGATAAATCGTCAGCGATCCCTTATAAATCAAAAATTCGCCAGCAAATCGTAGATAAAGGATATCGAATTCTTTTTTCTATTGGTGATCAATATAGTGATTTGTTGGGGGGGGTATGCTGATAAGATTTATAAATTACCGAATCCATATTATTTTATTCCATAAACAACCACATATTTGATAAGGGGTTGTTTATGGATATCATGGTTATTTCTGTATGAGTTTGGTATTAGCTTTGTAATCGTAATGATAAATCTAATGCGCGAACATGTTTGGTGAGCGCACCAACGGAAATGTAGTCTACGCCTGTTTTAGCAAAGTTTGCTATTGTGTCTAAGGTCACATCGCCAGAGACTTCTAATTTTGCCCCTTGGTAACCTTTTGTGTTATCTGCATCTTTATATTGATTGTTGAGCTCAACGGCTTCTAACATCATGTTAATATCGAAATTATCTAACATGATGATGTCTGCTTGAGCGTCGAGTGCTTGGCTCAGTTCATCAATATTTTCCACTTCCACTTCCACGGCTTTATCTTGATGTAAGTTTCTTGCCGATGTCACCGCACTTTTAATGGTACCGCAAGCCATAACGTGGTTTTCTTTTATCAAAAATGCATCATACAGGCCGATACGGTGGTTAACGCCGCCACCACAAGTTACCGCATACTTTTGTGCTGTTCTTAAACCTGGAAGAGTTTTTCGAGTATCAAGTAGCTGGGCGTGGGTTCCGGCGAGTTTATCCACATAAGTTTTAGTGATAGTGGCGACACCTGATAGTGTTTGAATGAAATTCATTGCCGTGCGCTCGCCCGTTAATATGGTTCTGGCAGGGCCTGATAACTCGCACAGCACTTGGTTGGGAATGAGTAAATCACCGTCATCAACATGCCAAAGTAAAGCGACTTCGCCACCGAGTTGATTAAAAACTTGCTCCGCCCAAGCTTTACCACAAAAGACGCCTTCTTCTCGAGTGATGAGTTTTGCCTGTGCATGTTTGTCACTTGGGATCAGTTGTGCCGTAATATCGGCTTGACTGCGATGATGAGCATCTTGATGACCTAAGTCTTCGTCAAGTGCGGCTTTGACTGAAAGTCGAATGTCATTTTCAAGCATGATGAAGTGTCCTTGCAATATAAAAGCAGTTGTAGGCGAAATATTGGAGGGTAGATTATCATAGAATGAATTTGAATTCAGGCGGATTTATTCTCCTTTTTGCTTTGTCTTATGTGAGGATTATTGATAGAGTAATTTAAAATCATTGTGGTTTTTTTCATGTCTTATTTAAATAAAGTGGCTGTTCAATTAACCGCAGCTAAGGGTTCTACTCCATACCAAGTTCATCAAGGTTGGGTAAAGGAGGCTCGGCGTGTTTATTCTCCTCATTTTAATGCCAGACCTAATGGTGAGGTGAGTTTACTGGTTGTGCACAATATCAGTTTACCTGCAGGGTGCTTTGGCTTGCCTTATATTGATCATTTATTTTTAGGTTGTCTTAATTGTGATGAGGATATCAGCTTTCAAGCACTTGAAGGGCTTAAGGTGTCGGCACATTTTCTTATTCGCCGAGACGGTGAGCTTGTTCAGTATGTGTCTTGTGATGACAGAGCCTGGCATGCTGGAGTGTCAAAGTTTGAGGAGCGTGATAATTGTAATGATTTTGCATTAGGCATTGAACTTGAAGGTACAGATGATATCGCTTATACGGATGAACAATATTGTACTTTGATGGCTCTCAGTAACACATTAATGGCAGTTTATCCTAAACTCAATAAAGAACGGATTGTTGGACATTGTGATATAGCCCCTGAGCGAAAAACGGATCCAGGGCAGAGTTTTGACTGGAATCGTTATTTAGCGGGCTTAATACCGTCATGAGTCTAATAATCTATTTTAAGCAATTTGCTCTACGCGCTGAATGCAGCATTGCTGCTTGTTAAGTGGTAACAATGTAATCGCTCTTTTAGTCGTAGCTTCTATGGGATAGGTAGCGTTATGACACTATTTGTATTATTAGTGGCAATTTTGATTGAACGTTTTCAAATCTTGCCTGCCTTTTGGCAGTTTAACCCTTTGATGGCGCGTTATCATGGGATGTTATTCGGTGATGAACAATTAAAATCAAAAGTCATGTTAGTACTGGCAGTGATATTTCCTGCGTTAGTGGTGGCCTTAATCAGTTGGTTGATCAGTGATTTTCTCTGGGGCAGTTTAAATTTACTCTTATGGTTAATCGTGGCTGTTATTTGTTTTAGCCATCAAGATCAAAGAAAGGCGTTTAAAGAATATATGCAGTCAGCCTGTAGAGACGATGTACAGGCTTGCTTTCATCATGCTGAAGAGTTGGAACCAAGTCAGAGTCTGGAGGCTGTGACTGAGTATGAACTAGGAGCAAAAGTGGGGCAAAGTGTTGCCTGGATCAATTATCGCTATTTTGGTGTTATTGCACTTTATCTTATCGTTTGTGGGCCCATAGGCGCGTTATTTTATGGTACTACAAGGTTTTACAGTGAGTTAAATAAACGTCATGCCTTGAATTTACCTTGGGTTGATTGTTTATTATTCGTGTTAGATTGGATTCCAAGTCGTATTTTCGCCTTTGGTTATGTGTTAAGTGGCAAATTTAGCCAAGGCTTTTCAATGTGGTTATCGACTGCAATGGATGTTAAATGTTCAGCAAGAGATATGGTGACTAAAGTGGCCTCGGCTGCAGAAACGGTACCACAAGAGTCAAAAGAATCGGTTTGTGTTCAAACGACCTTATCTTTATTACAGCTGAGTAAGCGTAATTTTATTTTACTTATTATTGTTGTCGCCCTTTTGACTATTTTTGGCGTGATTAAATAACACGAAATATTTTGCATATCTCTTAATCAATGGGTGCTTATGATAAGAGCGCCCATGCTTATTTTTGTTTATTGATATGGGTTATTTTTAAGTTAATTGGTGTGTTTGGCTACTAACAAGTTCTAGACAATTATATTAATAATCAGTTTGATAGATTTTTTTACCCTTCGTTAGGTGTAATGGTCGGGCCCCTTTGTTGACCTGAGTCGGTTATCCTTTCGCCATTGAGCCCCATTACATTCATTTTTGACTGGCTGGACATATAAACCTTGATTTGTTAAAGTTTGCTCAATTTAATTAAATTGGTAAGACCAATTTACAATAGGAGCTGAAAGGCCGATGGCTTATAGTAAAATAAACCAGCCAAAAATTTCAGATGTGATCATGGGCCAACTAGAGCAAATGATCCTAGAAGGAAGCATTCAACCTGGGCAAAAGTTACCCCCTGAGCGAGAATTAGCCTTGCAGTTTGAAGTGTCCCGACCTTCATTACGAGAAGCGATTCAAAAGCTTGAGGCGAAAGGTTTGCTGTTTCGTCGCCAAGGCGGTGGAACCTATGTCAAGCAACAGCTATGGCAAAGCTTGGCAGATCCTATTGTTGAGCTGATGCATAATGACTCTGAAAGTCAGTATGATCTGCTAGAATTTCGTCATGCCACAGAAGGTATGATGGCGTATTTTGCTGCATTACGAGGTACGGATGCCGACATGCAAAATATTAAGCGCTCTATAATGGAAGTAGAAGCTGCACAAGAAATCACTGAGCAAGCAGGGGCGATCGTACAATTTCATCGTGCGGTTGCCGAAGCCTCACATAATGTGGCGATGCTGCACTTAATTTTAAGTTTGACGCCTGTGCTGCATAAGAATGTGGAACAGAATTTGGCGTTGCTTCGTCGTCGAGAAGAAGCCTCGACGATGGCAAATGAACATAGGCGTGCCTTATTGGCTGCCATTGTTCGTCGTGATCCTGATGCAGCCAGAGCGGCTTCTAATGAGCATTTAAGCTACATTGAAGAAGTCATGCTCTCTGTGCGGGAAGAAGATAGTCGGTTGCAGCGTAGTCTGCGTCGTTTAAAGAGCGAAAATTAGTTGATATTCAAGTTATTTGGAAAGGCGATGCCCATAGAATGCAGTCTTTCCAAAGGTTTTGAGTAACCAAACTTAACTTAATTTTCCAATGATAACCCTGTATATAGGAAAGGACAGTGTCATGTCTGAACATATGCTACAAGATTTAGATCCATCTGAGACCCAAGAATGGCTAGCCGCTTTAGAGTCAGTTGTTCGTGAAGAGGGTGTTGAACGTGCACAATATTTACTAGAGCAAGTACTTGATAAAGCACGCTTAGATGGTGTGGATATGCCTACAGGCATCACTACCAATTACATCAATACCATTCCGGCAGCACAAGAGCCTGCTTACCCAGGCGATACGACGTTAGAGCATAATATTCGCTCTATCATTCGCTGGAATGCCATCATGATCGTATTGCGCGCCTCAAAGAAAGATCTTGAGCTGGGCGGGCATATGGCGTCTTTTCAGTCATCAGCCGCTTTTTATGAAGTGTGCTTTAACCACTTTTTCCGTGCGCCCAATGAGGTTGACGGTGGTGATTTAGTTTATTATCAAGGGCATATTTCTCCCGGTATTTATTCTCGTGCCTTTGTTGAAGGACGTTTAACTGAAGAGCAGTTAGATAATTTCCGTCAAGAGGTTGATGGTAAAGGGATCCCGTCTTATCCACATCCTAAATTAATGCCAGAGTTTTGGCAGTTCCCAACTGTATCTATGGGCTTAGGCCCGATTTCTGCTATTTATCAAGCCCGCTTTTTGAAGTATCTTGAAGGTCGTGAACTGAAAGACACCAGTGCACAGCGAGTCTATGCCTTCTTAGGTGACGGTGAGATGGATGAGCCTGAATCACGAGGAGCGATTTCTTTTGCTGCCCGTGAGAAGCTAGATAACTTATGTTTCTTGGTGAACTGTAACCTACAGCGCCTTGATGGCCCAGTGATGGGTAACGGTAAAATTATTCAAGAACTTGAAGGCCTGTTTAAAGGTGCGGGTTGGAATGTTGTCAAAGTGATCTGGGGCAATAACTGGGATTCTCTGTTAGCGAAAGACAATTCAGGTAAGTTGTTACAGCTAATGAATGAAACCCTTGATGGTGATTATCAAACCTTTAAGTCAAAAGATGGTGCTTATGTTCGTGAGCATTTCTTTGGTAAGTATCCTGAAACGGCTGCTTTAGTTGCCGATATGACAGATGCACAAATTTTTGCCCTTAAGCGTGGTGGTCATCAGTCTTCTAAGTTGTATGCGGCATTTAAGAACGCCCAAGAGACTAAAGGCAAGCCTACCGTGATTCTTGCTAAAACCGTTAAAGGTTATGGCATGGGTGATGCGGCCGAAGGGAAAAACATTGCGCACCAAGTGAAAAAGATGGACATGACTCACGTGCGTCAGTTGCGCTCACGTCTTGGATTGGATCATTTAATTTCTGATGAAGATGTGAATAATCTCTCTTATTTGAAGCTTGAAGAAGGGTCAAAAGAGTACGAATATTTACATGCTCGCCGTCAAGCACTCCATGGCTACACGCCACAACGCTTGCCTAATTTCACTCAAGAATTGATTGTCCCTGAAGTGGAAGAGTTTAAGCCGTTATTAGAAGCGCAGAAGCGTGATATCTCTACGACAATGGCGTTTGTTAGAACGCTTAATATTTTGTTGAAAAATAAAAATATCGGTAAAAATGTCGTACCTATCATTGCCGATGAAGCCCGTACTTTTGGTATGGAAGGCTTATTCCGTCAAATCGGTATTTACAATCCTCATGGGCAAGAATACACACCAGAAGACAGAGGTGTCGTGTCTTACTATAAAGAAGCGACTTCAGGTCAAGTCTTACAAGAAGGGATTAATGAATTAGGGGCGATGTCATCTTGGGTGGCTGCGGCGACGTCATACAGTACTAACGATCTTCCTATGATCCCATTCTATATTTATTATTCTATGTTTGGTTTCCAACGCGTGGGTGATATGGCTTGGATGGCGGGCGATCAGCAGGCTCGTGGTTTCTTATTAGGGGCAACAGCTGGCCGTACTACGCTAAATGGTGAAGGTCTACAGCACGAAGACGGCCATAGCCATATTCTTGCGAACACTGTGCCTAACTGTGTCTCTTATGACCCGACATTTGCCTATGAAGTGGCGGTCATCATGCAAGACGGTATTCGTCGCATGTATGGTGAGCAAGAAAATGTGTTTTATTACTTAACGGTAATGAATGAAAACTACGCCATGCCAGCGATGCCTGAAGGCGCTGAAGAGGGCATTCGTAAGGGTATTTATAAGCTTGAGTCTTATGCAGGGACTAAGCAAGTGCAGTTAATGAGCTCGGGTACTATCATGAATGAAGTACGCAAAGCGGCGCAAATTCTCAGTGAAGATTATGATGTGGGGTCGGATATTTTCTCAGTGACTTCATTTAATGAAATAACACGTGAAGGGCAAGATGTTGAGCGTTACAACATGTTGCATCCAACGCAGGCGCCAAGAGTGTCTTACCTTGCACAAGTGATGAGTTCAGCGCCAGCCATTGCGGCGACCGATTACATGAAAAACTATGCTGAGCAAGTGCGTGCCTTTATTCCCGCTCAATCATTTAAAGTATTAGGTACGGATGGATTTGGCCGTTCAGATAGCCGTGAAAACTTGCGTCGTCATTTTGAAGTGAATGCAGGTTATGTTGTTGTGGCTGCTTTATCTGAATTAGCGAAATCAGGCGAGATAGAAGCCAGTGTGGTTAGCGACGCTATCGCTAAGTTTGATATTGATGCTGATAAGCGCAATCCACTTTACGCATAAGAGGCAAAAAGAATGACAATCGAAATTAATGTACCGGATATTGGTGCTGATGAGGTTGAAGTCACTGAGATTTTGGTGAATGTTGGTGATACTGTTGAGTTAGAACAGGCGTTGATTTCTGTCGAAGGCGATAAAGCTGCGATGGAAGTACCTGCACCACAAGCAGGCGTCGTGAAAGAAATTAAAGTTTCTGTGGGTGATAAAGTCGAAACGGGCTCATTCATTATGGTGTTTGAGGCGGATGCTGGTGCACAGAAAGCTGAAGTGGTTAATACGCCAGCAGCTGAGGTTGCTGTAGCAGCGGCTCCTCAAGCGACAAGCAGTGCGTTACAAGACATATTCGTGCCGGATATCGGTGGCGATGAAGTTGAAGTGACAGAGATTTTGGTGGTCGTAGGTGAAACGGTCACAGAAGAGCAAGCATTATTAACTGTTGAAGGCGATAAAGCTTCAATGGAAGTGCCTGCACCACAAGCCGGTGTAGTGAAAGAAATCAAAGTCAGTCAAGGTGATAAAGTGTCGACAGGCTCTTTAATCATGGTATTTGAAGTTGCTGGTGGCTCGAGTGTTCAAGTTGAAACACCTGCTTCATCGCTAGTTGCCGCTGCGCCATCGGTGCAAGCGACATCAGGCGTAAAAGAGGTCAATGTGCCAGACATAGGTGGTGATGAAGTCGAAGTGACTGAAATCACGGTTGCTATTGGCGATGTCATTGCAGAAGAGCAAGCCCTGCTCACTGTTGAAGGCGATAAAGCTTCAATGGAAGTGCCAGCGCCTTTTGCTGGTAAAGTGACAGACATCAAAGTGTCGGTGGGCGATAAAGTGTCTACAGGCTCATTGATCATGGTCTTTGAAGTGGAAAGTGCTGCCCCAGCTCCTCAAGCGGCTGCTGCTCCTACTCCTACTCCTACTCCTTCAGTTGCCACAACGCCAACGGCTCCAGCGGCACAAAGTCAGGGTACATCGAGTAATGACTTTGTTGAAAACAAAGAATATGCCCATGCTTCGCCAGTTATTCGTCGCTTAGCGCGTGAATTCGGTGTGAACTTAGCGAAAGTCAAAGGGACAGGCCGTAAAAATCGAGTGCTTAAAGAAGACGTACAAAATTACGTTAAAGCAGCGGTTAAGCAAGTAGAATCAGGCAAAGCGCCTGCAGGGCAAGCACAAGGCAGCGAGTTAGGCTTGTTGCCATGGCCAAAAGTGAACTTTAATAAGTTTGGCGAAACTGAAATTAAGCCGCTGTCTAAAATTCAAAAAATATCTGGCGCAAACTTGCACCGTAACTGGGTAAAAATCCCCCATGTTACTCAGTGGGATAACGCTGATATTACTGAACTAGAAGCTTTCCGTAAGGCGCAGAATGCTGCGGAAGCGAAGAAAGATTCAGGCATGAAAATCACCCCTCTGGTGTTTATCATGAAAGCGGCTGCAAAGGCATTAGAAGCCTTTCCTAATTTCAATTCTTCTTTATCGGAAGACGGTGAAAGCCTGATTTTGAAGAAGTACGTGAATATTGGTATTGCGGTGGATACGCCAAATGGTCTAGTGGTTCCTGTCTTTAAAGATGTGAATAAAAAAGGCATTCATGAGCTGTCAGCTGAGCTTATGACTGTGTCTAAGAAGGCGCGTCAAGGTAAGCTTACTGCATCAGATATGCAAGGTGGTTGTTTTACCATTTCAAGCTTAGGTGGATTAGGTGGTACGGCCTTTACTCCGATTGTGAATGCACCTGAAGTGGCTATCTTAGGTGTGTCTAAGTCTGAAATGAAGCCTGTGTGGAACGGCAGTGATTTCATTCCAAGACTAATGTTACCATTATCACTGAGTTATGATCATCGTGTTATCGATGGTGCTGATGGTGCGCGTTTTGTTACATATTTAAATGGGTGTTTATCTGACATTCGCACCTTGATTTTATAGAAAAAAAGGCGACTCTACGAGGGTCGCCTTTTTAATGCTCAGTCAAAGATTGTGATCAGTATCAAACACAGGTTAAAATGCGGCCACCCTACAAGATTTAGCAATATCTTAATGTTGATATCAGATCTTTGGTGCCGTCAACGTAATGAGAAGAATAGAGGAAAACATGAGTAACGAAATCAAAACTCAGGTCGTCGTACTAGGCGCAGGCCCAGGCGGTTATTCAGCAGCCTTTCGCGCAGCCGATTTAGGCCTAGAGACTGTCATAGTTGAACGTTTTGACACCTTAGGTGGTGTTTGTTTAAACGTTGGCTGTATCCCATCTAAAGCCTTGTTACACATATCTAAAGTGATAGAAGAAGCCAAAGAAGTGGCACATCACGGTGTGTCTTTTGGTGAGCCACAGATCGATTTAGATAAACTTCGTGGCTTTAAAGAAAAAGTGGTTGGGCAGTTGACTGGCGGACTTGCGGGCATGTCTAAAATGCGTAAAGTCAATACTGTTCAAGGTTTTGGTAAGTTTACAGGTCCTAATACACTTGAAGTGACTGCAAAAGATGGCACTGTGACAGTTGTCCAGTTTGAAAATGCGATTATTGCGGCGGGCTCTCGTCCAATTCAATTACCTTTCATTCCTCATGAAGATCCACGTATTTGGGATTCTACAGATGCATTAGAACTCAAAGAAGTGCCTGGTAAGCTACTGGTGATGGGTGGTGGTATCATTGGTCTTGAAATGGGAACGGTTTACTCGTCTCTAGGTAGCCAAATTGATGTCGTGGAAATGCTTGATCAGCTTATTCCTGCGGCTGATAAAGATATTGTTCGTAGCTACACTAAGCAAGTTAAAGACAGATTTAACTTAATGCTACAAACAAAAGTGACCGCAGTTGAAGCAAAAGACGATGGCATCTATGTTTCAATGGAAGGTAAAGGCGCACCAAGTGAGCCAGTACGTTACGATGCTGTATTAGTGGCTATTGGCCGTACGCCAAATGGTAAAGCGATTGATGCTGATAAAGCGGGCGTTAATGTTGATGAACGTGGTTTTATCAATGTCGATAAACAGTTGCGTACTAATGTCCCTCATATTTTTGCTATTGGTGACATTGTTGGCCAACCTATGCTGGCACACAAAGCGGTTCATGAAGCCCATGTTGCTGCTGAAGTTATTTCAGGTCTTAAGCATTTCTTCGACCCTAAAGTGATCCCATCCATTGCTTACACTGCACCTGAAGTGGCTTGGGTTGGTTTGACCGAGAAAGAAGCCAAAGAGCAAGGTATTGCTTATGAAACGGCTAACTTCCCTTGGGCGGCAAGTGGTCGTGCGATTGCCTCAGATGCAAGCGAAGGCATGACCAAGCTTATCTTCGATAAAGAGACTCATCGCGTGATCGGTGGTGCTGTTGTCGGTGTGAATGGTGGTGAGCTATTGGGTGAAATTGGTTTAGCCATTGAAATGGGTTGTGATGCGGAAGATTTAGCATTAACTATCCATGCACATCCTACCTTACATGAGTCAGTGGGCTTAGCTGCTGAAGTTTATGAAGGTTCAATTACTGATCTGCCAAACCCTAAGGCAAAAAAGAAAAAGTAATATTTAGTTAGGACTATATAGTAAAAAGCGCTCATAGAGCGCTTTTTTGTATTGATAGACCTTTACTCGAAAACTATTTTTTAATTAAGATTCATTCTCGTTAACCTTGAAGTTAACTCTCAAGTTTAAGTTGTTTTAATGTTGATTTAACTTTGCTTTTTTTATTGTTGATGCTAAAAATTAAAGTTTTTTCATTAAGTGACAAAAATTTACGTTACTGTATTTTAGAGCATATTATATTGAGTTATTATGCTTTTTTATTTTAAACGACCTTTTTATTATGGCTTAACTGGCTGTTTTTCTGTATAAAATTTCTTATTGGTATTGCGTGGTCTAAAGGTGGATTTGCCTGTTTTATGCGCGGTGGCATTTTTTGACCTTTTTTCAATGTTTTTAAAATGTATATCATATTTAATATAAAGGTGAATAAAGAACCGCTAAATGATACATTTGAATCATAGTTACGTTTGCTGTCAGTTGTATGAAAAAGAGAATAATAAAAATAGCATTAGGTCTGATCTGCGTTTTTATGGGTCTGTTCAATTTTGTAAAGGCTGATGATTTAGTGCAGCGAGTGTTTAGTGATCGTGATGGGCTGAGCAGTACAACTGTTAGAGATATTAGCTTTGATGTGCATGGGTTTACTTGGCTCGCCACCGATGAGGGGCTGTACAGGGTTAGTAATACTAAGGTCAGGCGTATAGATAAGCGTGAAGCAGGTTTAAATTTAGATCGAAATATTTTTTATTTGGTCGAGCCGTTAAATGAGCAATATGTATTAGTGAGTACCGCGCATCAAGTGTATTTATACGATGTGCTCCAAGATAAATTTCTGCGCTTTGGTTCAAAGGCGCTCTTTCCAGAATATCAAGCCGATGGGGTTGTTGACTTTGTTAAGCGCTCTGATGGCCGTTATTTACTGCTGACTTATGATGGCGAATTACTTGAATTTTCATGCCAAGACCTTTCTCTTGAATTACTGAGCTACTTGCCTTTTCATCCTGATATTCCCTGGCGTTACATGACAAGTATGGGGGATAAAATTCTTGTTGCGACGGAACATAGCTTACAGGTTAGAGATAAATTAGGTGCACGGGAAGTACAAGTTGGATGGGATGAGACACTAGGCACTATTAAACAACTATTTACTGATTCTAAAGGTCAAGTCTGGATGGCGACAAGTCATGGCCTGTATCAGTTCGATAGTCAAAATTATCGTGTGAAACCGATTACTCAATTGCCTTATTATGTGGCAAAAATCACTGAAGATGATCAAGGCTTTTTGTGGTTGGCCACACGAGTAGGCTTGCTAAAGTGGCATTCGAGTCAAATTGAGGTAACAACTTTTAATGGTGAGTTACGAAAAGCCACTGATTTAGATTATATCTATGCCATTAATATTGATGCGAATGGTTTAATTTGGGTTGGAGGTTCAGGTGATGGTGTTGCTATTTTAGCTGAATCTCCTGACTTTTTGTTGAATGTGATCTCTAGTGACGCGCCCTATCAACTTTCAAATCAACTCGTTTGGTCAATATTATCAGACGAAAATACCTTATGGCTTGGAACGGATGGCGGGCTAATTCGTGTCGATAAGCAAAATGATTCCAGTTCAATGGTGATGCCTAAGGGGTTGAACGTCAGTGATAGCATTTATCAAATTCATCATTTTATGGATGGGCAATTGCTTCTGTCGACAACCAATGGCCTGATTGTGGTTGACAAAAACGATGACCTTGAGACAAAAAGTTCATTGCAGGGGCAGCGTCACTTGTTAGAAAACAAAGTCATTTACAGTAGCTATCAAGATCCGCTGTCTCCTGATAATTGGTGGATAGCAACCAATACAGGTTTATTTTTGTGGCAGCCGCATATAGGTAAGCCTAAAAAAATAAGATTAGGCTTATCTGAAAATAACCAAGGATTGTATAAAGTTAATATTGTTTATCGGGATAATGAACGTTTGTGGATCGGTGGTGATGATTTGTTTGGCTATTTAGATGAAAATAATCAATTCCACTCTTATTTGAATGAAATCTCAATCAATAATATGCCTTCCAGTGTGGATGTTATCGAAGAAATAAGACCTGGTGTTTTGTGGTTAGGGACTGCTGTAAATGGTTTAATTGAATTTCAATTAAACACGCAAAAAGCGAGTTCATTAGAGAAGTTATGGGGGGTTTCTTGTCAAAGTGTTTTTTTTATTCAACAAACTGATAAAGCACGTATTATTGGCTGTTCATCTTCTATAATTCGTCAAGATAAGATCACACATGATGTGTTAGTGATTAACGATAACGATGGTTTGATCAGTAATGAATTAAATCAAGGCGCTTATTTTTACGAGCCTAATGAAGGTTTATACGTGGGGACGCCTAATGGTGCAATGTTATTAGATACCAACGCACTGAAGAACAGGGTTCAGCAAAGTAGCGCACTCATAGAGTCGATTAATGTGCATTATGACGACCGAGTGCAATTAAGTTTGTTACCGGAGAAAGCCAATATCATCGCCCCTGGCGCCAAGTTGATTACTTTTCAGTTAAGCCGTAGTGATTATTTAGATGACAGTTTAATGGTGTTGAAATATCGCTTGATGCAGGCCGGTACAAGAAAAAATACGGATTATTTATTGTTAGAAGGGCAGCCCCAGCTGAATATTTTAGGGCTTAAAGCTGGGGATTACGTACTTGAAGTTTTGGTGCAGCAAAATGGCATTTGGGCGAGCCGTCCTTTGCTATTCTCTTTTACTGTAGAGGATTTTTGGTGGCAGTCAGTTTGGTTTACTGGGTTTGTGGTATGCATTTTATTGGGGGTTTGCCTCATAGGATTTGGATTGCGTCGTCAGCATGGATTGGCGTTTAGAAGTGTGAATGATGCTCTTTTAGAAAGTGAGGATAGATTGCGTCAATCTCTCAAAGGAAGTGATTCTGAGTTATGGGAGTGGCGACGTGAAACCGGTTTATTTCGCCTTGGAAATGAAAGTGGTGTCTTGGGTGTTGAAGAAAAGCTGGTTTATTTAACAGAAAGTGAATTTCCGGTTCATAAAAAAGAAAAAAGTGCCGTTATTGGTGCTTGGCATGAAATGTTAGCGGGAAAAAAAGAGCGTTTTGATTGCGAATATCGTTATCGACGCTTAGATCGTTCATGGGGGTGGATGAAAGTGCGAGGACGCCCTGTAGAATGGAGTGAGGTGTCAGGTGATATTACTCGCGTGGCTGGTATTTTTACGGATGTTACGCAGCAACGACAATTAGAGGATGACATTAAGTTGCTGGCTCAAGCTTTTGAAAATACCTCAGAAGGTGTGCTTATTCTTGATAACCAAGAACAAATTCAAGTGGCTAATAAAGCGGCTAAAGAATTGATTGGAGCTGAAGAGTCTTTGATTGGCTGGTCTTTTTCTGAATTCGTTTTACTTTATAACGGGCGCTTTAGCACGATTGCTGAATTACTCTTTGAAGAGACCACTTGGACAGGGGAATGTGAATTAGTGCGCGAGAACAATTCACCTTGTCCTATTTGGTTAAATATTTCAGCAATTATAGATGAAAGCGATGAAGTCACGCATTTTGTTGCTGTTTTTTCTGATATTACAGAAAGAAAACGCGTCGAAGCTAATTTAAGGCAATTAGCCAATTTTGATATGCTGACGGGATTGCCAAATCGTGCTTTATTTTCAAACCGATTATCTAAAGCCATTTACCATGCTCAACGTAAAGATGAAAAATTAGCTTTATTGTTTTTAGATTTGGATCGTTTTAAGCACATCAATGATTCATACGGCCACAGTATGGGAGATGCTTTATTGGTTGAGGCTGCTAAAAGGCTGCAATCGTGTGTTTCCTCTGAATATTCACTGTGCCGTTTTGGTGGAGATGAATTTGTATTGCTATTGCCTAACATTACGCATATTGATGAGGTTAATCAGGTATGCCAAAAATTACTGACAGCTATTGCATCCCCTTTTTCTTTATACGGTCGAGAGTTTTTCATATCAACGAGTATTGGTGTGAGTTTATGGCCTGAAGATGCAAACCAAGCTGAGACCTTAATCAAAAATGCCGATCTTGCTATGTATCATGCAAAAGAAGAGGGAAGAGGCAACATTAAATATTATTCTGCCGAGCGTAATGAGCAAGCCCTATATTACATGGGATTAGAGGTTGATTTACGTAAGGCTATTGAGCGCGATGAGTTAGAGCTTCATTATCAGCCCCAGATAGATACAGCACAAGGCGAATACTTGATTGGTATGGAAGCTTTGTTGAGGTGGAAACATCCTAAAGAGGGGTATATTCAGCCAGAACTCTTTATTAAGGTAGCAGAAGGATGTGGATTAATTATTGACCTTGAACGCTGGGTATTAAAACAAGCGTGTTTTCAATATAGGCAATGGGATAAGCCAAAAAATGGTCAGATAAAATTGTCGATCAATATTTCGGGCGTCCACTTTTTACAGAGTGATTTTATTGATTCAATTAAAGATATTTTTAATCAAACTGAATGCAACCCATCTGATATTGTACTTGAAATTACTGAGGGGGTGTTGATGAAAGAGCTGAATGTGGCTAAGGCGCATTTATCAGCTTTGAGGCAATTGGGCGTTAATGTGGTCATTGACGATTTTGGAACAGGATATTCATCATTAGCTTATTTACGGCATTTTGATGTAAGTGGTCTTAAAATTGATCGTTCTTTTTTAAAGCAGATTACAGTTAATAAGGCTGATCAGGCCATTGTGAGTAGTATTATAGAATTGGCGAATAACTTACAATTAAATTTGATCGCCGAAGGCGTGGAAACAAGCGAGCAATTACAACAAGTACTCAGCCGGGGCTGTCATCAAATTCAAGGTTATTATTTTTCTAAACCCCTCACATTTGATGGTATGCAGGCTTATATGAAACGCTTTTCTTTTACGCCTTAACATTGTCATATTCATTAACATATAAAGATTACTTTATGACTTCTCGTTTATTGCTATTGATGTATTTACTGGTATTTTCATTTTTCTTGCCAGCCCAAGAAAGACCGACTATTGGTTTAGTGTTAAGTGGTGGGGGAGCTAAAGGTGCCGCTCATATTGGCGTTTTAAAGGTCCTTGAGGCTAATCGTATTCCCATTGACTACATTGCTGGAACGAGTATTGGTGCTTACGTTGGTGGTATGTATGCCTTGGGTTACAGTGCGGCAGAAATTGAATCAATCATGATGAATACCGATTGGAGTGAAGGCTATTCTGATACCATACCAAGAGAAGCGCTAAGCTATCGTAATAAAGAATTAAGAGATCAATATAATATTCCCATTAATATGGGATATAGTGATGATACGGCTAAGTTTCCCGCAGGTTTATTGCGTGGGCAGAGCATGTCGCAGTTATTGCGAAAGTCGACAAATCTTGTTCAGGAATTTTCAAGTTTTGACAATTTATCCATCCCTTATCGCGCTGTCGCGACTAACCTTGAAACCAGTGATGCCGTTATTCTAGATTCTGGTAGTCTTGTACAGGCGATGCAAGCATCAGCGTCGGTTCCTGGTGCGTTGGCGCCAACTGTCATCAATGGAAAATTGCTTGTTGATGGTGGTATTGCGAATAACTTACCTGTCGATGTGGCTAAATCTATGCATGCCGATATTATTATTGCAGTTGATATTGGATCGCCTTTGGTTGATAAAAAACAACTGAATAATACCGTGGATGTGTTGACTCAGCTATCTACTATGCTCACCAATGCCAGTTCGATGAGGCAAAAGCAATTACTTACTGAAAAAGATGTGTTAATTCGGCCCGAAATTGATGATTTGAGTACCACGGATTTTTCAATTATGCCGACAGCTTTATTGTTAGGAAAAGAAGCGGCTGTGGGACATCTTGAGCAGCTACTCGCTTTTCAAGTGAGTGAGAATGATTATGCCGCTTATCTAGAAGGAAAGCGGTTAAAAAGCGAGTTATGGCGTCAAGAGTTAGTCAAACCTGTCATTCGTATCGTCATTGATAATAATGCGCGCGTGAATGATTCACTTATTCGAGACACTTTTGATATAAAACTTGGACAAGATATTACCATTCAGCAGTTAGAGGAAGGGATCGAGCGTGTGTACGCACTGGATTTATTTGAACATGTTGATGCCGAATTCACAGATACTGACGAAGGGCGGGTATTAACGCTGATTACTCGTGATAAATCTTGGGGGCCAAATTATTTTCAACTGGGGTTTAGTTGGGAAGATGATTTTAATAATGATTCCATTTTTGAAGTGGACTTGGCATATACTTTGACCAATTTAACTGCAAATGGTGGGCAGTGGCGCAATGAGCTTTTACTCGGATATAACAAGAGAATAGCGACTGAATTTTATCAGCCTTTAGATCCTAAAGAGCGTTATTTCAGTCGAGCACGCCTGGCATTCTCTTCTACACATATACAATATTATCAGGATAATAACTTATATTTAGAAGTCATACAGAAAACTTACAGTGGTGAGATGGGTCTAGGATTTAATTATGACAATGGCGGCAGTATCGAGTTGGGAGGGCTGGGTGAAATTGGCTCACTGAGTAATGATACTGTAGATGCGTTTGAATTGGATTACACTAGCTATGGTGCTTACTTGAAGTTTGGTTTTGATGATCTCGATAGTATCAACTTTCCTACTACTGGAAATCGATTAACATTGAATATGTATCTACGTCATGAAGATTACGAACAAAAAACTGTGGTGAATAACGAAGGATATTCATTTCAAATTGAAGCGGATTGGCGTGGAGCGATTAGGATAAGAAATCATGTGTTCATGGGTAAGGCTTCTTTTGCGACGGTCAATACCGATACTTTCTTTACGGTGAATACTTCATCTTTAGGTGGCTTTTTAAATCTATCGGGTTACCATCAAGATGCTTTATATGGCTCACACAAAGTGTTTGGTGCGCTAGTGTATCAATACGATTTAGGGCGAGATGTGTTGGGATTGACTCAATATCCGCTCTATCTAGGCACAAGTTTAGAGGCTGGTAATGTGTGGGAGCAACGAGATGCCGTTGATTTAGGTGATTTAATTTATTCGGGAAGTTTATTTTTAGGGACGAATACAGGTATTGGTCCTACGGCACTCGGCTTTGGTTTTACCAATACGGGTGAGCAAAGTGTGTTCTTATTTATGGGAAATACATGGTAATACAGAGTATTATCCTAACATATTCGTTTTTTTGTAAATCTTTGGTTACATAGTGCAAGTTGTTTATTATATGACTATCGAATAACATGCGTATGATTTTTTATATGAATAACATGTATATTTGAGCGACTTATAACCAGATAGTGTTAAGTTGCTTCTATATAGAAGAATAAAATTTGGGGACGATAATGAAAAAAGTGAGTCATTTAGCAATAACCGTAGCGCTGAGCTTAGGGTTAGTTGCTTGTGGTAGTAGCGGGTTATTCAATAGTGCGACTGAGAAAAGTCAATCTAACTTAGTGTCTGGCATTGATAAAGCGAATTTTGATACTGCTATTCGTCCTCAAGATGATTTTTATTATAGTGTCAATGGCCATTGGCTCGCGACGCATCCTGTTCCTGCAGATAAATCAAACTATGGTGCTTTTTCAGTGCTTTATGAGCAAAGCCAAGCTGCGCTAAAAGATATCATCGAAAAAGCGGCAGCGAAAAAGCATGTGGCTGCTGGCTCGGTAGAGCAAAAAGTAGGTGACTTTTATAAAAGTTATATGAATACCTCATTAATTGAGAGTATGGGGGTTATGCCGCTTAAAAGCTTACTGAAGCAAATTGATATGGCAAAAGATCATGATGCAGTCGCAGGAATGATGGGGGAATTACTCATCAATGGTGTCACCATGCCAATTAGCTTTTATGTGAGCAACGATGCCAAAAATTCAACACAAAATGCGGTATACTTAGCTCAGTCAGGATTAACCTTACCTGATAGAGATTATTACTTAAAAGACACGAAAAAGTTTAAGAAAAATAGAGCCGAACTTAAGCAATATGTTGAAGACATTATGGCGCAGGCAGGTTACGTGTATTCGAAGCGAGCCAGTGAAAGTGTGTCAAAAATAGAAACTTTTATCGCGAAGAGTCAATGGAGTCGTGTTGAGTCCCGTGATGCTCATAAAACCTATAATAAAATGAGTGCTAAGCAGCTTAATACTAAGTTAGCGGACTTTGATTTTCCTCAATTTTCAAAAGCGGTTGGTTTTAGTCAAGCCAAAGAGATGATTGTTGAGCAACCTTCTTATTTTGCCGATTTAGGTAAACAGTTTGACTCATTTAGTGTAGAAGAGTGGAAAGACTATATGGCTTTTCATTTAGTGGATGCTTATGCTGAGTTACTCAGCAAAAACTTTGTTAATTTGCATTTTGATTTTCATGGCAAAACTTTAATGGGTATTGAAGTGCAAAAACCACGCTGGAAGAAAGCGGTGGATGCAGAAGATGAAGTCCTTGGTGAGTTAGTTGGGCAAGAATATGTGGCAAAATACTTTAAGCCCGAAGCCAAAGCCAAAATGGAAGTGATGATCCAGAATTTGATCAAAGGCTTTGAAGTGAGTATTAATGAACTGGAATGGATGACACCTGCAACAAAAGTTGCTGCCCAAGAGAAATTATCAAAGTTTACCTATAAAATTGGTTATCCGGATAAATGGAAAGATTACAGTAAACTTACCATCAAAGCGGATGACTTAGTGGGAAACTATGAGCGCTATGCAAAGTTCGAATACGCTAAAATGATCGATAAACTGGGCAAACCCATCGATCGCACTGAATGGCATATGACACCACAAACAGTGAATGCCTATTACAACCCGGTGATGAACGAAATTGTCTTTCCAGCCGCTATTTTACAGCCGCCTTTCTTTGATATGAAGGCTGATGATGCGGTGAATTATGGTGGCATTGGCGCGGTTATTGGTCATGAAATCAGCCATGGGTTTGACGATCAAGGTGCTAAATATGATGGCGATGGTAACTTGCGTGATTGGTGGTCAGATAAAGACCGAGAGGAGTTTAAAAAGCGTGCTGCAAAACTGGCGGCTCAATATTCAAAGTATGAAGCCTTGCCCGGTGAATTTGTCAACGGTGAGCTGACGTTAGGTGAAAATATTGGTGATTTAGGTGGCTTAACGGTGGCTGAGCGTTCATATCGTTTAAGTTTAAAGGGCGAGCCTTCACCTGTGATCGATGGCTTAACCGGAGAGCAGCGCTTGTTTATGGGATGGTCACAAGTGTGGCGCCGTAATTATCGAGATGAAGAGCTAAAACGCCGTTTGCTGGTGGATCCTCATTCGCCGAGTCATTTCCGCGCTATGGGAACACCAAGAAATATTCCTGCTTTTTATCAAGCTTTTGATGTGCAGCCCAGCGATAAAATGTATTTACCTCAGGATCAGCGGGTTAAGATCTGGTAAGCCTTGACATGTGATTGTTTGGTTTAAAATAAAAAAGCGCATTCAGTGGAATGCGCTTTTTGGTTGATGAATGGATATTTTAATAAATAAGGGAATACATGTTTACATTACCCGAACTCAAAGATTCAACTTTATCATTTGAAAATAAAATACTGACGTTAATCTTTAACCGCCATGATGTGCGCAATGCATTGACGGGTACACATATCGTGGATGATATTGTGCAAAGCATTACTTGGGCAAATACTTGTTTAGAAGTGGCCGTTGTTATTATGACTGGGGCCGGAACGGCTTTCTCCTCTGGGGGGAATGTGAAAGATATGGCCGAGCGTAAAGGCGATTTCGCGGGTAATGTCAGTGAGCTTGAAGAAAAATATCGCAGAGGAATACAACGACTTGCATTGATTATGGAGCAAGCTGAAATGCCCGTCATCGCAGCCGTTAATGGTGCTGCAATGGGAGCTGGATTTGATTTAGCGAATATGTGTGATTTGCGAATAGCTTCGAATAAGGCCAAATTTGGAGAAACCTTCATTAATCTTGGCTTGATCCCAGGTGATGGGGGGGCTTGGTTTATGCAACGTTTAATAGGTTATCAAAAAGCGGCAGAACTGACTTTTACAGGAAGGATCATCGATGCTCAAGAAGCTAAGGAGTTAGGTATAGTATTAAAGGTGGTTGAGCCTAGGTTATTGATGGAGACAGTGAATGAACTTGCTTTAGAAGTGGCTAATAAGCCGGCGGCAGCCTTACGATTAACGAAAAGGTTGATGAAAATGGCTCAACGTACCCAATTACCTGACTTTTTAACGATCTGTGCAGCCTTTCAAGGCATGGCGCATCAAGAGCCTGATCATTTAAGGGCGGTTAATCAGCTTATTGATAAAATGAATAAGCCGAGTGTAAAGTAGTATAAAAAATAATGGATCCCAAAATAGCAATTTTGGGATTACTTGTTACAAATCATATTGTTGCTTAGGTGTGATCTAATGACAGAGATTGTGTGATCCCGCATCGCTTAATAAAATCCTCATCGTGACTAATGAGAATAAAAGCGCCTTTATAAGCGGCTAACATATTCGCCAGTATGTGTTTTGACTCAATATCGAGATGATTATCAGGTTCATCGAGCAGAAGGAGAGGAGCTGGGATCTGTAAGTTCACTGTGAGTAAGGCGAGTTTGACTTTTTCGCCTCCGCTTAATTGCTTGAGTGTTCGATAAACCGTATTTGCTCTAAAGCCGATACCCGCCAGTAACGTACGGATCTGTGTTTCATCGGTTTTATTACAGTGATGTTGAACATAGTTTAAAACAGATTGTTGTTGACAGGGTAATTCAATGTATTGATTTAAAAGAAACAGTGATGTATTGATATTGACATAGCCTTGTTTGAGATGCGCTTTTTTTAGTAACACCTGAAATAGAGTAGACTTGCCGCAGCCATTTGCACCTTGTAAGTGAATTTTGTCATTTGAATGGAGGATGAGTTGGATCGGCAACTTGTCGCCATAGGGTAATATGCCATTATCGATATGCAATAATGTGCCTTTCTTGCTAGAGGGGGTGGGTAAATATAAGTGTTGTTTTTGAGTTGTCTCAGTATGTGCGTTAAGTTGATTCAGAGTATGCTGCAAAGACGCATTTTGGGATTGGTATTGTTTCATGCGATTAGATGTTCCTGAAGTGGCTTTATCTTTTTTTGCATTGAGTAACATTTTGGGTTGACTGCCTTTTTGTCGAATTTTTTTACCCATAATGGCTCGTTTATCTGCTTTTTCCTTATTAAATTGATGTTGTGCTTGTAATTGCTGTTGTTGTTTTCGAATATTGAATAATTGACGCTCAACTGATTCTTGCTGTTGTTTTTTTTGCTTACAATAGAAGTCGAAATTACCGCCATATGCTTTGAGTCCTAGAGAGTTCAGTTCCCAGATATGTTCCATTTCTCTGAGTAGTAAAAGATCGTGGCTGATCAGCAAAATTGATCCCGTGAAGAGGTGAAGTTGTTTGATGAGCCATTTTTTGGCGCTAGAGTCTAAGTGATTACTCGGCTCATCTAAAATTAATAAGCCTGCATCGGATTGGAATAGTTTCCATAATCTTAAACAAGACAGTTGACCTCCACTGAGGTGTGAACAAAGCATATGAGGATTATTGGGTAGTTTAAGTTGGCGGAGTAACTGTGAAAGTTCATCTTCTAAAAGCCAGTTGTCGGCAATAATATCAAACCATTTATTCTCACTATGGCCTTGCTTAACCTTATTAAGAGCGTTAAGAATACTCTCAACATTCAGATATTGGGCAATGGTGAGTTGAGGAGCAATATCATTTAATGCAAATTGATGATAGCAGTGTACTTGAGTATTGAGATTGACTGAGCCTGATGTTGGGCTGCGCTGCAAGGACAATAGCTCAGTTAAAATGGATTTTCCTGAGCCATTTCGCCCAATTAAGCCCGTTAGACGAGCCTGTAAGCTACAAGAAATGTTGCTGAATATGTAGTTGCCATTCTCAAATTGATAAGAAAGCTGACTGGCTTGTAATAAAGGCATAATCATCCTCCAAAGTTATAGAGGATAAGACGCTGATTGATAAACTCTATGTTTGAGTTTAGTGTGTCATTAAGAGAATAGTTAAACTGATGCTTCTATCGATATGAAATAAACATACAGATCATCATGAAACCGCGTCTAATCCTATTAGTCCAAATAAAAAACAAAAATGGATAACAGGCTTAGTTGTTCATCTTGGCATCATCTGTGTGTTTGAGAGGGTATTAATACTAACCCTTTGGTGGATATAAAATCAAGCTATGCTTTATCAGCGGATATTATTAATGGGGGGAGCAATGAACAGTAAGTTACCTAATGTAGGCACGACGATTTTTTCAGTGATGACGCAATTGGCTAATGAGCATGATGCGATCAACTTGTCCCAAGGTTTTCCAGATTTTCAATGTCCTAGTGAATTAATGGAAAGCGTTTACTTTTATATGAAACAGGGGAAGAATCAATATGCGCCTATGGCAGGATTACCTGCATTACAGCAGCAGATTGCTGATAAAGTTGGTCATTTATACCAATTAAAAATTAATCCATCTGATGAGGTCACTGTGACTTCTGGTGCGACTGAAGCATTATTTTGTGCGATTCATACTGTCATAAAACCAGGAGATGAAGTCATAGTCTTCGATCCCTGTTATGATTCTTACGAGCCTGCCATTCTATTAGCGGGTGGAAAGGCGGTACACTTACCTCTGATCGCACCCGATTATCATATTGATTGGGAAGTGGTAAAAAAATCGGTGAATGAGCGTTCTCGACTGATCATTATCAATAGTCCACATAATCCTACAGGTGCAGCGCTCACTAATGAAGATATGTTACAGCTATCTATAATCGTAAAGATGAATGATTTATTTGTATTATCAGATGAAGTGTATGAGCATATTATTTTTGATCAAAAATTGCATCAAAGTGTGCTCAGATATTCTGATTTATATCAGCGATGTTTTGCTGTTTTCTCATTTGGAAAAACATATCATGTGACGGGCTGGAAAGTGGGGTATTGTATTGCGCCACCTAAGTTAACGAGTGAGTTTAGAAAGGTACATCAATTTGTGACTTTTGATACTGCCACGCCCCTACAGTACGCATTAGCCGACTTTATGAAAAGCTGTCCGCAGCATTATTTGGCATTACCTGATTTTTATCAACAAAAAAGAGATTTGTTTTGCCGATTATTAATTGGATCCAAGTTTTCCTTGATACCATCTCAAGGGACTTTTTTTCAGCTACTTGAATACTCAGCGATTACTACACAAAATGATGTGGATTTTGCGAAAGCATTAACCATCAATCAGAAAGTAGCCGGTATTCCTGTTTCTGTTTTTTCAATGCAACCGACGAAAGAAAAATATTTACGTTTTTGTTTTGCCAAGGATGATGCCACCTTGATAAAAGCGACTGATATACTAAAGCAGTTGTAAGGGAGGATGTTAGGTTATTTTGAGCCAATTCATAAGATGGTTAGATAGTATCGACGGCTCTTCTAAAGGAAGCATATGTCCTTCACTTTCATTGGGCAGCAATGTGCAATTATGATAAATGTCGGCAAATTTGGTCAACCATTTTGTGTCAACTAATGGATCGAGAGTATTATAAAAAAAGGTGATATTGATAGAAAGCTTGGCTAATTTTTCAAATAAGTCTTCTCTATGGGTGGTCCATTTTAGCTGACTTTTAAGTGTTTTTTCTCCAAGTTCCATATCCATTCGCATAATAGTGTCAATAATTTCTTCATTTTGAGTATTTAACATGCTATTAGCTTTTTGGCGAGTGATCCCTTTGTAGCCATAAGTATTGATATATTTTAAGGTCTCCTCACGTCCCGAGATTTCATTGGAGGATAATGGGCAAGGTGAGTTGGATATAATAAAGACTTTGTTCACTCTGTGTGGGAATTTAGTCGAAAAGTGGGCGGCAATATATCCACCTAATGAGAAGCCTACGATATTGACTTTTTGCTCTTGAATAATTTCTTCTAATGAATCGGTAATGCTGTTCAAATCTAGGCCACTTAAAATGGGAATATGAAGTAGTTCATATTCTTTATGTAAGAGGTCAGAAAGCTTGTCCCATAATTTAGCATTGCACATAGTGCCTGGAAGCAAGTAGATTTTTTCTTTCATTGAACCACCATTCGTCATTATTTTAGCGGCGTCTAATGCTAATACAGTATTCAATACCCTACTTTCGTTGGAAGAGCAAGCAGGTTTAAATATTTTGTTACTCATTTTATCTTAGCAATATTTTAATAAAAGAGGGTTACTTTGAGGCATTAATTGCTCCTGCATAAATGACATTTCCATCATCCTTGATGATCATCGAGCTTAGTTATTCTAAGCCGATGTTTAATAACACAGTATAAAAGGCTTTCCTCTTTACTAATATGAGTCAGTCCTTTGGGAGTGTATAAAAGCCCCTATTTCTACGTTGTATCATTCTAAAAGGCAATAAGCATTTCGGCCCCTTTTCTTGCAAAAGAGTACGCCTTGAATTAGGTACTTTTACGCACTCTGAAAACAGGTACCTTGAAGTATCACGGGTATAGTTAACACCAAAGTTATGAGTTTATATCTGCTATACTAGAAGTAATAAATTAGGTTTTTTGATATTTAATTTATTGAAATAAAAATAAAAGTCTTATATTTATTGGTTTGTTATGTTTGGTTTTCATCACAGTGATGATGATCCATATTGGAGTCTTCAAATTATAAACCCACAAACTTTTAGGCATGGAGTGCAATGACGCTTTCACGTTCAAAATTGTTGAGTATGACTGCACAGCAGTCTTTGATAGGTTTTTTAGGCTTGGCGTTTTCGGTAGTGATTTTTCGCGAAAGTGGATTAAGTGACGAGTTAATTGTTCAAAAACTGCAATGGGTGTTAATTGCTTATGCCATAGGCACCTTATTACAAGCTGTATATTGGAAAAAAATCGGTATAGGAACGGGATTAATGTTGCCGCCCATTAGTGGGGCAATTTATGTACAGCCCTCTATTCTTGCTATCGCCATTGGTGGATTACCTTTGTTGATTGGTATGACTATCTTCGCAGGACTTTGTGAGTTTATTCTGTCATTTATTCTACGGCGAACGCGTATTATTTTTCCGCCAGAAATTTGTGGTTTGGTTTTGCTATTGGTGGGATTGGAGCTCGGCATCACCAGTATTCAAGCAGGAGCAAAGGCCCCTTATATTATTAATGGTGCAATTTTGCTGGCGACCTTATTGCCTATTGTTGTGCTAAGCGTTTGGGGGAAAGGCTATATACGTCATGTGTGTAGCATGATTGGCGTATTTACTGGTTTTATTGCGACTTTATATTTTCAGGGGGTCGGTAATGTCAATGAGTTTAATCTTGCTTTTTTTACTTTTCCCCCATTAAGTGCCATTACAGAGCAAAGTATTAGTTTTAATTGGTCGCTTAGTTTACCGTTTTTTCTTGTTGGATTTGCCGCTACGATTCGAAGCTTAGGTTTAACCATGAGCGTGCAACAAGCGAATGATCCTCAATGGAGAAAACCGAATTACGTTTCACTTCAACGCGCTATAAGAACCGATGGTTTGGCGGCTATGATTGCCGGAATGCTAGGGGTCAATGGTATCAATGTTTCTCCTACATCGACGACGATGGCGATAGCCTTTAGGTGTACAGATGTAGTGTTAAGTTATGCAATGAGCATTGTGTTCCTTCTACTTTCTTGTTGTACAGGGTTACTGGTTTATATTGCGAACTCACCTTTGCCTATTGTGGCTGCCCTATTGTTGTATTACGCAGCATTTATTTTTACCGGAGGGATCAGAACGATTGGGGCGCAATCTTTTGGTATAAGACAAGCTTTTACCATTGGGATTTCTTTTTGTGTGGCGATTAGCATTTATATTATTCCTCAAGCTTACCAAGTTTTGCCTGCCCCTTTGAATGTGTTTGGTCGCTCAAGTTTAGCTTTAGGGCTGATTTCTGCTGTGGTGTTGAACATGTTTTTTTCCATTGGTTCAAGAAGAAATGCACGATTTATATTAAGAATGGAAAATTATCCCGATAGGAAAATTCGTGAAAACATTCACACTTATGGTAATTCCTGGGGGCTAAAGCAAGATTTAGTGGAAGATACCATTTTGATTGCAAAGGAAATAGCTCATGATATACACCATGCTAATTTGGCTGAGAGTGATATTATTGTTGAAGCAAAAGATAATAGCATCGAGTTTTGTGTGTCTTTATCTTACACTGGCGCCCCTTATAAAATGATGCCATTGCAGACGGTAAATATGGAAAAAATTTTAGATGAAGAGATGTTTATCGAAGGGTTAAAAATCTACTTGAGAGGCATGATGCCAGATCGAGTGTCGACATCGCTAACCCATAACGATCAATGTTGTGTCATGGTGAGTTTTCATCATTAACCGCTTTGCATGAGCTGCCTTGCTGTTAATGGCAACGAATGGGCTGACTATAGCGATATCATTGCCTTAAATGATGATCGTTTTTTAAGATATTTTGAGTCGATTGATTTTTATTTTTCTGACTAATAAGTAAATGATAAAAGCAAACCAAGAGATAAAAGTGATGGCAATAATCCAAGCTATTTTTTCATATTTGGTTATTTGAGAAGAGCAGGCAATAAAGGCCATTGGTGCAATCCATGCAATGGTGTAAAGTAAGGTTAATATTCCAAAACCACTCACTGAGTTGGGCTCCTTGTTAAGAAAGGTTTAAATATAGAATAATTGATTTTTTTCTAGAATGAAAAGGTTAATTTTTTCTGGCATTTAAAAAGAGAGTGATTAAAGCGGGTAGGTTTATCAACCAAATGAATAGTGTGCCAAATGTGTAGCTTGTGCTTGGTGAGTTTTCATGCAGAAAGATGTTTGTTAAGTAAGTGTAGAGAATATTTTCACTGAGACAAAATATTCCCATAAAAATCCAACTATAAGCCGAAAGTAGGTTTTTTTTGTAAGTATAATTGAATAAAGCGAACAACATAGCACTGGTGGTTAATGTATCTAAGACGTCAATAAAACGAGCTTCTTTTCCCAATAATCCGATGTAACTGAAGAGTGTCATAGTCAGAAATGCATAAAAGTAAATCTTCCATATTATGGATCGCTTGCGGCCCTTTAAAAAAGAAATACCTGAAGATGATCGAGGTGAAATATGACTGTCTAGCACTGTGAACCTTTATTATTATCGTTATTGGAAAAAAGAGTAGTCCATACCTAGCATTTAGAGTCTATGTGGCATTTAGACTCTATGTGCGACGGAAAGTAAGGATACCACAGCGAGTTTAAATATTGTCCTATTTAGAGATTAAAGATCCCTCATATAGATTAAATTTATCTTATCAATCTTCATTGAATAATGGCATCCATTTTCTTTAAGTTAGCACGTTCAATGTTCTGATTATGGCTGGTTACATAGCCAGACGGTTCTGAGTTATCTTCATTATAACTTTGATGAATAGTAGGCCTAAATACCGCTTTTTTATATGTTTATTAAAGTATTGTGTTTTGTTTATAAAAAGTTATTTAATGGTTTTGCTGTGTTTAACGTGCTGTTTTAGATGGGGTTGTATGCATTTGTTGTTGCTCTAAATTGTTTTTTGTTTGTTGCTTTTTATTGGTTGGTACGATAAAGGGGGCTGACTTTAGCTTGAAATGTCTTCGACTCCTTCACCGACTTTTTGAGTGGAATGTAGTATAATGCTTTCGAAATGAGCGCGAGCCTGCCTAAATCGATAGAGATTATCAAAGCGTATGCAGTATCGTTGTTCGAACGCCAAAAAAGAGGAATGTTGCCGTGCTAGAAGCATATCGCAAACACGTCGCAGAACGTGCTGAAGAGGGCGTAGTCCCTAAACCACTCGATGCCCAACAGGTATCAGAACTTGTTGAGTTAGTCAAAAATCCCCCCGCAGGTGAAGAAGCTTTTATTCTTGATTTGCTCGAAAATAGGATCCCCCCTGGTGTTGATGAAGCCGCTTATGTAAAGGCGGGCTTTTTAGATGCGCTAGCAAGAAGTGATGCGCAGTCTCCCATTGTTTCTTCTGCACGCGCCGTCGAACTATTGGGTACAATGCAAGGTGGCTATAACATTGAGCCATTAATTGCGCAATTAGATAATGAGAAGCAGGCTGATTTGGCTGTAAGTGCACTATCTAAAACATTATTGATGTTTGATGCTTTCCATGATGTGGTGGAAAAAATGCAAGCAGGTAATGCAGCCGCTAAAAAAGTGGTTGAGTCTTGGGCGAATGCTGATTGGTTCTTGAGTCGCCCTAAATTGGCTGAGAAAATTTCATTAACGGTTTTTAAAGTCTCAGGTGAAACCAATACTGATGATCTTTCTCCTGCTCCCGATGCTTGGTCTCGTCCAGATATTCCACTGCACGCTTTAGCCATGTTAAAGAATGCTCGTGACGGAATCGTTCCTGATGTAGCAGGGACTGTCGGTCCAATCAAAGAAATCGAAGCATTGAAAGCGAAAGGTTTCCCATTGGTGTATGTGGGTGATGTGGTCGGTACGGGATCTTCTCGTAAATCTGCGACTAACTCAGTGTTATGGTTCATGGGAGATGATATTCCTAATGTGCCGAATAAACGAGGCGGTGGTTTCTGTTTTGGTGGCAAGATTGCGCCTATTTTCTTCAATACAATGGAAGACGCAGGTGCATTACCGATAGAGCTTGACGTCAGCCAGATGGAAATGGGAGATGTTGTTGATATCTATCCCTATGAAGGCGTAGTTAAGCGTCATGATACTGACGAAGTGATTTCTGAGTTTACATTGAAAACCGATGTATTAATGGATGAAGTGCGTGCAGGTGGCCGTATTCCCTTAATTATTGGTCGCGGCTTAACCGACCGTGCTCGTGAAGTCTTAAATTTGGGGGCATCCACTGAATTTGTCCGTCCTCAAGATGTGGCTGATACAGGAAAAGGCTTTACCCTTGCACAGAAAATGGTGGGTAAAGCATGTGGTGTGAAGGGGATCCGTCCTGGGCAATATTGTGAGCCTAAAATGACATCTGTGGGCTCACAAGATACCACTGGGCCAATGACTCGTGATGAATTGAAAGATTTAGCCTGTTTAGGTTTTAGTGCTGATTTGACTATGCAGTCTTTTTGTCACACGGCGGCTTATCCTAAGCCTGTTGATGTGAATACACATCATACATTGCCTGATTTTATTATGAATCGAGGTGGCGTGTCATTACGTCCGGGTGATGGCGTTATTCACTCTTGGTTAAATCGCATGCTATTGCCAGATACTGTGGGTACTGGCGGTGATTCTCACACACGCTTTCCAATTGGTATTTCATTCCCAGCAGGTTCAGGTTTAGTGGCCTTTGCTGCAGCAACTGGTGTGATGCCGCTTGATATGCCTGAATCTGTATTAGTGCGTTTCAAAGGGGAAATGCAACCAGGCATTACTTTACGTGATTTAGTGCATGCGATTCCACATAAAGCGATTGAGCAAGGTTTATTGACGGTTGAGAAGAAAGGCAAAGTGAATTTCTTTTCGGGCAGAGTACTTGAAATTGAAGGTCTTGAGCAATTAAAAGTTGAGCAAGCTTTTGAGCTTTCAGATGCATCTGCTGAGCGAAGTGCTGCGGGTTGTACCATTAAATTAGGCAAAGAGCCAATTATTGAATACCTTAATTCAAATATCGTCATGTTGAAATGGATGATAGAAGAAGGTTATGGCGATCGTCGAACCATTGAGCGTCGCATTATTGCTATGCAAGAGTGGTTAGCCAACCCTGAGTTAATGGAAGCCGATGCTGATGCAGAATATGCTGCGGTTATCGACATTGATTTAAACGATATCAAAGAGCCTATTCTTTGTGCGCCAAATGATCCTGATGATGCGGTATTACTGTCTGATGTGGCCAATACACAAATTGATGAAGTGTTTGTGGGTTCATGTATGACCAACATTGGTCATTTCAGAGCCACTGGTAAGATGCTTGATAAATTTGCGACGAGTTTACCGACTCGGCTTTGGATTGCTCCACCAACGAAGATGGATAGAGATCAGCTGACAGAGGAAGGCTATTATGGCATTTTCGGCCGTGTAGGGGCGAGAATTGAAATTCCTGGCTGTTCATTATGCATGGGGAACCAAGCACGTGTTGCTGAGGGAGCGACTGTGGTATCGACATCCACTCGTAACTTCCCAAATCGCTTGGGAACTGGGGCAAATGTATATTTAGCATCTGCTGAATTAGCCGCTGTAGCTGCATTGTTAGGGCGTTTACCGACAGCTGAAGAGTATCAAACCTATGCGAAAGAGTTAGATGCCACAGCTGCCGATACTTATCGTTACTTAAACTTCGATCAATTACCTGCTTATACTGAAAAAGCGGGCAAGGTGATTTTTCAGTCAGCCGTCTAATTGATGGTGTGATGTAAAAAGCCTGCTATCTAGCAGGCTTTTTTATAGGCTTTTTATGGGTGATTTTTTATGGCTTTTTTATGGATGAGTTGAGAGCAGAGCCAAAGCAATTTTAATATTAAGAATATTTTGTGTGTAACACTTCGAGTAATTTATCTTCTAGTGCAAAGCGTGTTTCCATCGCATGACCCAAAGAAGACAGATCTTTGTCTAGATGATAGAGCACATTATCATCATCATCGACAGCTTCGGTATACTTATCATTAAAATCTAAAGCGGTATCTGTGGTTTCACTAATTTGAGGAACCAATTGCTGGGCAAGGGCTTGGCTTGAAGTGCCATTTTTTTCACAAGCGGTGACAACTTGATCGAAAATTTCGAAATGCCCTTCGGATACATAGTCCATCAATAGATCACAAAATGCTTTAATGGAACCAAAAGTGGGCAGTGTGTTTTCAATAGGATCGTAGGGAGGGAGCCCTGCAATTTTACAATAGTTAATTAATAAATTTCTACGGTTATTAAGCCATTGATCTATGAGTGTATTGGAACCACCCCATTTTTTTTGGGCTCTTTCGAGTTTTTTTAACATTTTCGTTCCCATTTTACACGGTTTCCATAAATTCTAATGTAGAGAGATCTACAAGGTTTATCAACTGTTTTTTGATTATTTTTTAGTCGAAATTGTTATTGGAATTATATCGAAAAGTTATAGCGCCGAAAGGGAAATAAAATGCCCAGAGGTAGCAAGCTATCTCTGGGCGAGTAAGTTTTGTAATGGCTCGATGTAACGAGCTCTTGATTGTTTTTGCTAGCGCAGAAAGTTTATATCAAAGCTGAGAGCTTCGTGCAACCTTTTTGTAATATTTTCGTACATTGACTTAATATTGAGCATATTCTAATTTAGCGCTTTTATGTGGCTGGATTAATCGATAGCTATCACATAAATTCGTTGAGAAAGGTTACTTTATCTGCGTAAATGCTAAACTAGCACACATAGTGGATCCCATAATTAGTTTAGGAATAGAGCCAAATGGCAGAATTAAAGAATGATCGTTACTTACGTGCTTTATTGAAGCAGCCAGTAGACAGAACGCCTGTGTGGATGATGCGTCAAGCGGGTCGTTATCTTCCTGAATATAAAGCCACTCGAGCACAGGCTGGTGATTTTATGTCTTTATGTCGAAATCAAGAACTAGCCTGTGAGGTAACATTACAACCTTTGCGTCGTTATGACTTAGATGCGGCGATTTTGTTTTCTGATATTCTGACCGTTCCCGATGCCATGGGGTTAGGACTTTATTTTGAAACGGGAGAAGGCCCACGTTTTGAACGTCCTACCGATACCATTGAGTCAATTAAGAAATTAGCCATTCCTGATCCAGAAGATGAGCTGGGTTATGTCATGCGTGCTGTTAGCACCATTAGACGAGAGTTAAAAGGTGAAGTACCACTCATAGGTTTTTCGGGATCACCTTGGACTCTTGCCACTTATATGGTGGAAGGTGGATCCAGTAAAACATTTGAAAAAATTAAAAAAATGGCTTACGCCGAACCCGCTGCATTACATATGTTACTCGATAAGTTAGCCGATTCGGTGATTTTATATTTAAATGCACAAGTAGCCAATGGTGCCCAATCTTTGATGATTTTTGATTCTTGGGGTGGAGCCTTATCCCACCATGCTTATCGTGAGTTTTCACTGCGTTATATGCAAAAAATTGTGGATGGGTTAACGCGTTTTGCGGACGGTCGCCAAGTGCCTGTAACGCTATTTACAAAGGGGGGGGGATTATGGCTTGAAGCCATGGCTGAAACGGGCTGTGATGCACTAGGACTTGATTGGACTGTGGATATTGGGGATGCGCGTCGCCGTGTTGGGCATAAAGTGGCGCTGCAAGGTAATATGGATCCGTCAATGCTTTATGCTTCGCCCGAACGTATTGAACAAGAGGTGGCTCAAATTTTAGCCAGTTACGGCAATGGCACAGGCCATGTCTTTAATTTAGGTCATGGTATTCATCAACATGTGGATCCAGAGCACGCTGGCGCTTTTATTAAAGCCGTAAATCAGTTGTCAGTGCAATATCATCAGTAAAACTTAAGACACACAAACTATAAGTATGGTTTGTGTGTCTTGTTTAAGCGGTGTTACTCTTTGGATTGTTCGCGCTTAATGGCGCGGTGAGCGATATCGGTACGATAATAGACGTCGTTCCAATGAATACTCTCAACTAATTGATAAGCATTTGCTTGCGCTTGAGTGACAGTGTTTCCAAGTGCGGTTGCGCATAATACTCGGCCCCCTTTTGTCACTGTATGGCCATCTTGCAATGCGGTACCCGCATGAAAGACTTTGGCATTGTTATCACCTAAGCTAAGGCCTTGAATGATATCACCTTGACGATATGCTTCTGGATAGCCTCCAGCAGCAAGTACAACACCGACGGCGGCGCGATGGTCATATTCTGCAGTGACAGTATCGAGTTCTCCTCGCGTAGCGGCTAAGCAAAGCTCCACTAAGTCAGATTGCAATCGCATCATGATAGGTTGAGTTTCAGGATCGCCAAAACGGCAATTGTATTCTAATACTTTTGCGCTGCCATCGGGGGAGATCATCAGACCCGCATATAAAAAACCTGTGTAAGTATGGCCTTCTGCTGCCATGCCATCTACCGTGGGGCGAATGACATGCTCCATGGTCCAATCATGTACCGCTTGTGTAACCACAGGTGCAGGGGAGTAAGCGCCCATTCCACCTGTATTTGGGCCATTATCACCATTATCACGTGCTTTATGATCTTGGCTGGTGGCTAGAGGCAAGATATTTTTACCATCTACCATCACAATGAAGCTCGCCTCTTCGCCAACAAGAAATTCTTCGATGACCACGCGCGCGCCCGCTTCACCGAATTTATTTCCTTCAAGCATATCCTCAATAGCACTGTCAGCTTCAGCTTGATTTTGTGCGATGATAACGCCTTTGCCAGCAGCTAATCCATCGGCCTTAATCACAATAGGGCAGCCCATTTGTTTGACAAAAGCCTTGGCTGGCGCTATCTCTGTGAAATTTTGATAAGCTGCCGTAGGAATGTGATGGCGAGCAAGAAAATCTTTGGTAAATGCTTTTGAACCTTCCAATTGTGCCGCGCCTTGGGTTGGGCCAAAGATGGCAAGCTGGGCATGATTAAAGGCATCGACTATGCCCGCCACAAGCGGCGCTTCAGGGCCGACAATGGTGAGCGAGATTTGATTGTCTTTTGCAAATTGAATTAAGGCGTCGATATCTTTGTTATCGATGAGCACATTTTCTATTTTAGGTTCAAGAGCCGTTCCCGCATTGCCTGGTGCAACAAAAACGGTATCAACTTGTTTGGATTGAGCGGTTTTCCAAGCAAGGGCATGTTCGCGGCCACCGCCACCAATGATTAATACTTTCATTTCAATAACCTTATCTTTTGTCCTTCATTACCACACTGAAGACGAGCCTAAAGTCGATAAGTTTAGGCTTCGCGCTTTATGTATTCAGTATTGTTAATGGCGGAAATGACGCATGCCAGTGAAAATCATGGCGATGTTATGCTCATCGGCTGCAGCGATAATCTCTTCATCACGTATAGAGCCACCGGGCTGAATAATGCAGCTGATCCCTACCTCTGCAGCGGCGTCAATACCATCTCGAAAGGGGAAGAAGGCATCCGATGCCATCACAGAGTTTTCGACGACTAAACCTTCATCGGCCGCCTTAATCTTGGCGACTTTAGCGCTGTAGACTCGACTCATTTGTCCCGCCCCTACACCAATAGTCATGCCATCTTTGGCGTAAACAATGGCATTGGACTTGACAAATTTAGCCACTTTCCAGCAAAACAGCAGATCTTTGATTTCGCTCGCAGTGGGCTGACGTTTAGATACCACTTTGGCTTGATCAAGATTGATCATACCTTGATCTCTGTCTTGAATTAATAAGCCGCCATTAACACGCTTGTAATCTAAGCTGGTGGTTCTCGTCTTCCACAAGCCAGACTCAAGAACGCGTACATTGACTTTTGCAGCGAGAACATCACGTGCCGCTTGGCTAATGTAAGGCGCAATAATGACTTCGACAAATTGACGTTTAATAATGGCGCTTGCAGTATCGGCGTCCAATTCTTGGTTAAAGGCTATGATGCCACCAAAAGCGGAAGTGGGATCAGTTTGAAATGCGCGTTCATAGGCTTCAAGCAAATTGTCACCTAATGCGACACCACAAGGATTAGCATGTTTGACTATGACACAGGCGGGTTGCTGGAATTCTTTAACGCACTCTAAGGCCGCATCCGTGTCGGCAATGTTATTATAAGACAGTGCTTTACCTTGAAGCTGTGTGGCTGTGGCGACAGAGGCTTCATCAATTTGTGTGTCGACATAAAATGCGGCACTTTGATGACTGTTCTCGCCATAGCGCAAATCTTGTTTTTTAATCAGTTGCGTGTTGTAGCTTCTAGGGAATTTTGATTCAACTGCAGTGTCACCTCTATGGTGAGCAGGGACCATAGTACCGAAATAGTTAGCTATCATGCCATCATAGGCTGCAGTATGTTCAAAAGCGGCAATGGCTAAATCAAAGCGAGTGTTAGCATAAGTGCTGCCTTGGTTTTCTGCCATTTCGGCCAGTACTTTGGTGTAATCTTTACTGTTGACGACGATCGTGACGTCTTTATGATTTTTTGCGCTGGCACGCACCATAGTAGGGCCACCAATATCAATATTCTCAATGGCATCTTCAAGGCTGCAATTTTCTTTTGCCACAGTATCGGCAAAAGGATATAAATTAACGACGACTAAATCAATGGGGTTGATATTGTTGTCACTCATAACGGCTTCATCTACGCCTCTGCGAGCCAGAATACCGCCATGAATTTTGGGGTGAAGTGTTTTGACACGCCCATCCATTATTTCTGGATGATCAGTATAATCAGAGACTTCTGTTACAGGAATATGATTTGCTGCGAGTAAACGAGCCGTACCGCCAGTAGACAGCAGTTCGACACCTTGAGCGTGAAGGGCTTGAGCGAACTCAAGGATCCCTGTTTTATCTGAAACACTTAATAGTGCGCGGCGGATCGGTTTGACATCATTCATTGGATAGAGGTCCAGTGGTTATTTTTTAAGGATCTTTAGGAAAAAAAGCATCAAAGGAGCAGAATAGTCTTTTATCTTGTTTTCCAAAAGCCCCTCAAATCAATCGTAACCGCTTAATCATGATGAGCCTCGTGTTCTCAATACGCTATTTAAATTATTTGGCCAAGTTTTTTGCCTAAGTGGTTTACCTAAGGTGTTTGCATAAGTTGTTTCGGGGACCACTTAGCGCAGGCTATTTTTAAAAGCGCGCGTATTCTATCGTAAAATGATCATCAAAACTGTTTTTTATACGTGTATTCACAATACGTAAATCAGAACAACGATAGAGATATAACATGATCTGAATTCGCATCTGAGACTTGCTTGAGTATAATGAGGTTATCATTTGGGGTGAAGGATAAATGGCCTATGTACCGAATTGGTGAGCTTGCCAAATTATGTGAAGTGAAAACAGATACCTTACGTTTTTATGAAAAGCACGGTTTATTGTCGCCTTCATTTCGCAGTACAGCGGGCTATAGAATGTATACCGAGCCCGATGCCGAGCGTTTACGTTTTATCTTGCGGGCAAAAGCGGTGGGTTTTAGTTTATCTGAAATTATCGATTTATTGTCAATTGAATTGGATAAATCCAATTGGGCTTGTGTTGATGTGAAAGCGTTAGTTGATGATAAACTGGAAAGTGTGAATAATAAAATTAATGAATTGTTGCATTTTCAGCTCTCTTTGCAGCGATTATCTAATGCCTGCTGTGGAGGACCTGAAAGCGCTGAACATTGTTCTATTCTCGAAGCTTTAGAATCGAGTAGCACAACAATACAATGTGAAAATCCTGAGCACCATCATGATGCTAAGCAATATACTAAGCATTGTAATACTCATAAATAATCATCCCCTCAATAAGATGCGTTATTCTTGACTCCTGTCGTCATTTTACATTAGGTGAACCATAAGAATGTTATTTGTCAATTTTATCGATTTATTTTTAGAGTCTGCGCCTTGGTTGTTATTGGGTTTAGTGCTGGCGGGGATGTTAAAAATGTTTGTTCCTATGACTTGGATGCAAAAGCAGTTAGGGGGTCATGGATTGAAATCAACGATAAAAGCTGCCGTGTTAGGAGCGCCTTTGCCGCTATGTTCTTGTGGTGTCATTCCTGCTGCGGTGGGACTGAGGCGCTCTGGTGCGTCAAAAGCGGCGACCACCTCTTTTTTAGTATCCACGCCTGAAACCGGAGTGGATTCCGTCACTGTATCTTATGTGTTGCTGGGGCCTTTTATGGCGATAATTAGACCGATAGCAGCCATTATGAGTGCCATTGTGGCCGGAATGCTGGTGGGGCGTGATGAGGAGGTGCTTAAGTCTTTCGTAACTGACGCACAGCAAGATACAGGGCAAGCAAGTTCATGTTGCAGCTCTCAAGGGAAAGCGGCTGTTATGCCAAAAAATGAGGCGGGTTGTGGTTCAAGCTCGCAAACTGAAACGGGCAAACAGAGCTGTTGTGCCAGTGATGGCTTTTCTGTGATCAAGCCTGATGTGAGTAAAGCGACAGCGAAGGAGACCTGTTTAAATGGCGACAGCAAGAATGATATTAGCAAGAGTAACAGCAGTAAGAGTGAGGCATGTTGCAGTCAAAAAGATGAAGTTAGTCCCACATTGCAGCAAAGCTCTGTATTAAACAGTTCAATGTTAAACAGCCCAATATTAATACGTATTGTGAAAGGCTTAAATTACGCTGCAACGGATTTAGTGCGTGACACGACGATCTGGTTATTAATTGGATTATTGTTCGCCGCTGCTGTGCAAACCTATGTGCCCAGCGACTTTCTTGTGACCTGGGGTAACGGATTATTGGCTATGTTGGTCATGGTGATCATTTCTTTTCCTATGTATATCTGCGCGACCGCATCCACGCCGATTGCAGCGGGTTTATTGCTGGCGGGCGTCTCTCCAGGGGCTGTTTTGGTATTTATGTTGGCGGGGCCTGCAACCAATATTGCAACTTTAGGTGTGGTGAGCAAAGAGCTAGGTAAAAGGGCCTTGTTGGGTTATATAGGCGGCGTATTGGGAGTGGCCTTAGCATTTGGCATGCTAGTGGATGCTTTAGTGGCACACTTTGGTTTTATCGTTGAACCGCAAATTGGTGAGCATTATCGTTTGTTACCTGATTGGATCGTTTATGGTTCAGGAATGATTTTGGCGGTGTTAATGTTAAGAGTGTTACTGGCTAAATTGCCTAAAAATTGGTGGCGACGTGATTGCTGCTCTTAACTTATTGCTCTTAACTTATTGCTCTTAAATGATTGCTCTTAACTTATTGCTCTTAAATGATTGTTCTTAAATTATTGTTCTTAAATCGCAAGACAAAGATGGATAGAGCAGTGCCACAAATAGCCTGTTACTGTTTGTGGCATGACATTTATTTGCAGGTAACCGCCTAAGGTTATACGGCGACCACATTATTTGCACAGGGACCTTTTTGTCCTTGGCCGACTTCAAACTCAACGGCCTGACCGTCATTTAACGTGGCATAACCACCACCGTTTCTAATTTCTGAATGGTGTACAAAAAGGTCTTTTGTGCCATCTTCAGGGGTGATGAATCCAAAACCTTTATCTGCATTGAACCACTTTACTGTGCCTTTACTCATAATTTACTCTTTACATTAGTTGATGAAATAGCCAAATAACCAAATAGCAGGATAAAGGAATAGCAGCTTGTAGGCGTTTTTGTAAATATCATTACGCTAATATAAGGGGTTAATAAGAGTGATTTCGATTTTATAATTAACCCATAAGGATTAATTGCCTTCATAGTAGAGAAAATATGAGTGAAAAGTCATATTTATTTCATCGCAATGGGATACAGTGGTTGATCCCAACACTAAAACCTTGTCTGTTGTTCTTGCCTTTTGCCTTTTGCCTTTTGCCTTTTGCCTTTTGCCTTTTGCCTTTTGCCTTTTGCCTTTTGCCTTTTGCCTTTTGCCTT